>NZ_KI912266.1:6022906-6105928 GCF_000235425.2 Pseudofrankia saprophytica | reverse complement strand
GTGGTGCCGGGGCGCGCGGTGGCTGCGTGCCCCCCGACGGCGCTGTGGGCGCCGCCGCCGGCAGCCGCGGTGTTTCTCCCGCGGGCGCGCCCCCGGGAGGCGCCGAAGTGCCTCCACCGCTCGGAGCCGAAGCACCGCCGCCAGGAGCCGGAGCGCCGCCGGCGGCGGGTGACCCTGCCGCGGGAGCCGGCACGGCGTGCCCGGCCGCGTCGAGGGCCGGCAGCGCGAGCCGCATGCCCGGGTTGATCAGATCCGGGTCGGCGAGGCGGTGACCAGCGGGATCGGCCGCGCCGTCGTTGGCGGCGAAGACGGTGTCGACGGCGGTGGGCAGCTGAGCGAGGACCGCGTCGGGGTAGCCGTCCTCGACGATCGACCAGAGCGACTCGCCCCGCTGGACGGTATGACTTTCGGCCGTGGGGACCAGCGCGGCCGGCGGCCCGTCGCTCCCGGCGACGCCCGAGGCGTCCGCGCCATGGGGATCGTTCGGGTCGTCCGCGTCGGCCTGACCGGTGGCGCTCCCGCCGGCGCCGGCGGCGGCGGGGCTGTCGGGGCCGGCCGGGCTGTCGGCGTCGTGGTTCGTGGGGATGGTGGTGTCGGCTGGGCCTGCGGTCGCGGTCGCGACGGTGGCCGGGCGCGGGTCTGGCGCCGTGGCGGCGAGCGCGGCGCGGCCGGACATCATCGCCGCGACCACGACGCCGGCGGTGGTGACGAGGCGGGCGGTGCCCCGTCGGACGATCCGTGGCGCAGGTGTCGGCGCGGGCCGCCGCCCGCCCGGTGCCGCGTCGGCGGCTCGCGCGGCCGCGCCGGCCGGCGCCGGCCCACCGGCTGGTCCGTCGCTCGGACCGCGATGCGTGCCGCGAGGCCTGCTGGCCGGCGCGCCGGGCACGGACCGCTCATCGGCTCCGGCCCCTCCGCTGGACCCGCCAGGCCAGGCAACCCGATCCCGCCCGGCAGCCCGGCCGCGCTGGGCCGCGATCTCGAAGCCGACACAGACGACGAGCCAGGCCCACAGCAGCCAGCTCACCGCGGCGACGACATCCCAACCGGCGTATGGCTGGCCCGCCATGGGCAGCGGGTTGGCGCGCCAGGCCCACAGCACGACGGGGACGACGACCAGGAGCGCGACGAGCGACGCGAGCGCGGCCAGCCCACGCAGGATCTCGGCCACATCGGACCAGCCGGCGAGCACGCGGCCACCGGCCCGTGCGCGGCGGCCTCGCTCCCCGCCGCTCCCCGTCGGTCCCTTGCCGGTCAGGCCACCGCTTGGCAGGCCACCGCTTGGCTTGCCATCGCCTGTCCGGCGGCCAGTGCCGGCCGGGCCGAGGCCGACGGCGCCGGCGACCTCACCGGCGCCGTTGTCGCGGCCCGCCCGGGCGTCCCAGTACCTGCGGTCGCTCACGCCTCGCGCGGCCCGCGACGACCCGCGGGTGCCTCCTCGGCCGGTCGCCAGCTCGGCGGGATCGGGTTGGCCGCGTCGCGCGGTGCGTGGCGTGGCCGTCGCCACGGGCCGCTTCACGCGGCCGGGCGGCGGGGACGGCGGTGAAAGCCGGGACGCATGGGCCCTCCCAGTAAGGCATGGCACAGACGCCTCGGTGCTGGGCGCGGGATCCCACCGGAGGTGGTGGCGAGCGCGGTGAGCTGACATCTCAGCCCGGATGGCTCGTCGCGGACGGCGGAATGACGCGGCCACGCGACCGACGCGAATGCCGATCGCCTCTCGAGTGTTGGCTACCTGGCAGAGCTCGTCGGGCCGGCGCTGTCCGGACAGTCCGGCGGAATCGCTGACAAAGAGGTGTTACCACACAAAGTACTGGGTGAGTAGTCACGTCCGGCATCCTGTGGATACCGCTCACCGCGGTTCACACTGGTCGCGCGCACTGCCGGCCGTGACCGTCGTTTGATCGGCGCACCCACGAACACCGGCCACTCTCCGCCAATTCTCCTGGTTTCGGGTGGACCGGCGGGCGTCCGACCCGGCTGTCAGCCCCGGCACGCACGGGCCAGGCCGGGCTGATACGGACCCGTCAGGCGCGGCCCTTGCCGTAGAAGGCCTCGGTCACGTAAGGGAGCTGGACGCGGCCGTCCTTCACGTGCTTGGCGCACAGCGCGCGAACCTGACGGAGAAAGAGCGGCCCGGCGGCGGCGATGGCGCGTTGGCCCTGCGTCGACGAGGAGCTCATGGCGACGAACTCGTTGATCGTGAGCGGCTGTCGCCACTCCGTCGCCCGACGTTCCACCTCGTCGAAGTGAGCCGACAGCTCCGTCTCGACATCGATGGGCTTAAAGGCGCGGCTACGGCTATGGAAGGGCGAGATTTCCTCGAGAAGGTTCTCGTACTCCGCGGCGAGCCCTCCGACCTGGTAGTCGAGACTGTTCTGGACGACCATGCACACCCCGCCGGGCCGCAGCGCTCGCGCGGCGGCGGACAGGAATGCCGGCCGGTCCATCCACTGGTACGACTGGGCGGACACGACGAAGTCGATGCCGGTGAACCGATCGAGGAACTCCTCGGCCTTGCCCTGTTCCCACGCCACCTGGGGGAACTTCTCTCTACCAATGTTGATCATGTCGCCGGACACGTCGACCGCATGCACCTCCGCGTCGGCGGAAAGCTGTGGGAGCAGCGCCTCCAGGGCGATCCCGGTCCCCGCGCCCACGTCCACAACCGTCGGCCGGGCACCCGCTGGCAGCAGCGTGACGGCGTGAGCGAACAGCTCGACCGGGTACCGGGGCCGGGTTCGCTCGTAGCTGTCAGTGGGTCCGTCGAGCTTCGTGGGGGGAGTAGCCATAGCCCCATGATCCTCGCGCCCGCCGCCGACCACCGAGTCGGGGCGGCCCGCGGTCGTCCTGGTGACCTCGCGTAGAAGGGCAGTCGCGGTTGGAGAGTGACCTGCGTCTCGTGGCTGCCGCGCCGCGGGCTCGCATCACACCTGACCTGGGCCCTCGGATTGCCGTTACCGAAGGTGACAACCCGCCACGGTACAGGTATCGACACTTCCGTTGCATTAGGGCACTATCGAGTGCATGCCGGCCGGGCCGGCGCGGATCCCCCCGTACCGCGCCGACCGACCGGCATCTTTGCGTTCCGCGTCCATATCCATGGATCCATTGCGTGCCGCCCCTGTGGGGGTGTGAAGGCCCGTGGCAGGTGGCAGGTGGCCTGGTGGCCTGGTGGCCTGGTGGCGTCAACCTTGAGTTGACGATCCAGCATCGTCAACCTACAGTTGACGCATGGCGGAACCAGTGCAGATGACGGCTCCTGTGCGGCTCGACGATCTGATCGAGACGATCAAGAAGGTGCACTCGAGCCCCCTCGACCAACTCACCGACGCGGTTATCGCGGCCGATCACCTCGGCGACGTCGCTGACCACCTGATCGGGCACTTCGTCGACCAGGCGCGCCGTTCCGGCGCCTCCTGGACGGAGATCGGCCGGAGCATGGGTGTCAGCAAGCAGGCCGCGCAGAAGCGCTTCGTGCCGAAGGACCCCGGCGAACCGTCGGACCTCGACCCGAACCAGGGCTTCGCCCGCTACACCCCGCGGGCCCGCAACGTCGTGATCGCCTCCCAGAACGAGGCGATCGCGGCCGGCAACGACCAGATCATTCCGGCGCACCTCGTGCTCGGCCTGCTGGCCGAACCGGCGGCCATCGCCGCGAAGGTGATCGTCGCGTCCGGCGTCTCGCTGGACGCGGTCCGCGCCGCCGCCACGGCGGCGCTGCCGTCACGTGTCGAGCCGACACCGGCCGGGGGAACGGGCGCCCCGGTGAAGCTCATCCCGTTCGACGGTCGGGCCAAGAAGGCGCTGACGCTGACCTTCCGCGAGGCGCTGCGCCTCGGCCACAACTACATCGGCACCGAGCACATCCTGCTCGCCCTGCTCGAGTTGGAGGACCTGGAGGAAGGCAAGCCGCTGCTCGGCGATCTGGGCATCTCCAAGGCCGCCTCCGAGCGGCACATCGCGGATTTCCTCGCCCAGGTGGTCGCCGCGGCCCAGGCGGCCGGTCCGGACGGTGACACCGGCGCTGACTGAGCGTCGGCTGTGCGAGTCTGATCCGGTGACGGACTGGCTGGCGGTGCCGGACGGGACCATGCTTCTGACGGCCGGGCGGCTCCGGCTGGTCGAGGTCGAGGCGCCGCGACTGTCGGCCGACGAGCAGGAGCTCACCGATCGCGCCTGGGACGACGCCGTCCAGGCCAAGCCGAGCATGTTCGACGGGCCGGTGGCCGCGTCCGGCGGGCTCGGGTGGGAGGGTCCCGACAGCCTGGTGCTCGCCTGGGTCCGGACCACGTACCGGCGCTACGTGCCGCGCGGGGTTCCCGGCGCCACCTGCTGGCTTCCACACCTGTACGTCAGCGTCCTACAGCCGACGGACGACGGCCGGCTGCTGGTCGGGCGGATGGCGTCGTGGACGTCCGCTCCCGGCCGCTGGCAGCTGCCAAGCGGTACGGGTGAGCCACCGAAGGCCGAGGACGATCCCCTGGACGTCGATGGCCTTCGCTCGCTCGCGGCCCGGGAACTGTGGGAGGAGACCGGAACCGAAGCGGCGCCCGCGGACCTCGGTCTCCAGTGCCTCATGCTCAGCTCCCAGAGCGACGTCGGCGTCCTGTTCCGCGCCCCGCCCAGGCCCGTCACGTCGCTGCGCGACCAGTACGCGTCCCTGGTCCGGACCGAGCGGGCGCGCGGCCACGACCCGGAGCTCGACCAGATCGCCTTCGTCTCCATACCCGGCGACCTGGCCACCCTCGGCGGCCCGGTCGCCGACTACCTGGCCCCCGTCCTCGACGAGTACCACCAGCGGAGCCAGCACGGGTCCGGCCCGGCCGGCCCGGCCGGTCCGTAGCCGGTGCGTTGGATCGGCGTCGGTACCTGATGGACCGGTGTCGGTGCCTGATGCCCGCATCCGGCCCGGTCCCACCACCTGCGGCGCGGCACCGGAGCCGATGGGCCAGGATGGGTGGGTGGACGATCCGAGGGCGTTGACGGCGGCGTTGGCGCGGGCCGGGATTCGGGAGGTCGACGTCTCGGCGCGGCGGCGGGCCGAGTACTCGTCGGACGCGTCGAACTACCGGGTCGTGCCCGCGGCGGTGGTGTTCCCGCACGATGCCGACGAGGTCGCGGCGGCGCTGGCGGCGGCCCGCGCGGCCGGGGTGCCGCTGACCGCGCGCGGCGGAGGTACGTCGATCGTGGGCAACGCGGTCGGCTCGGGGCTTGTCCTGGACTTCTCCCGGCACCTGAACCGGGTGCTCGCCGTCGACCCGGAGACCAGGACGGCGCGCGTCCAGCCGGGCGCGATCCTCGACGAGATCACCGCGGCCGCTGCGGCGGACCGGCTGCGGTTCGGCCCGGACCCGTCGACGCACGCCCGCGCGACGATCGGCGGCGCGATCGGCAACAACGCCTGCGGCGCGCGGGCGATGCGCTACGGCCGTACCGCCGACAACGTCGTCACGCTCGACCTGCTGACGGCTGGCGGCGACCGGCTCACGGCCCGGGCCTTCGGCCGCGAGGGTCTCGGCGGCGCCGGGCCGATCGGCAAGGCCCTCGACCAGGTCGTGACCGCCAACCTCGGGTCGATCCGCACCGAGTTCGGCCGGTTCACCCGCCAGGTGTCCGGTTACTCGCTGGAGCACCTGCTCCCGGAGAACGGAGCCGACCTCGCCCGGTTCCTCGTCGGAACCGAGGGCACCCTCGGGATGGTCGTCGAGGCCACGGTCCGGCTGGTCGAGGCGCCGGTGGCGGTCGCGCTCGCCGTGCTCGGCTACGAGGACATGCCCACCGCGGCGGAGGCGACCGGCGCCCTGCGGCCGCACGCGCCGGTCGCGCTGGAGGGGATAGACGCGCGGCTGGTCGAGGTGGTTCGCACCCGCCGTGGCCCGGCGGCCGTGCCCGATCTGCCGCGCGGAGGTGGCTGGCTGTTCGTCGAGACCGCGGGTGCCACCCAGGCGGAGGCGGTCGACGCCGCCCGCCGGCTCGCCGCGGACGCCGGCTGCCTGGAGTCGGCCGTGGTCACCGGCCCGGCGGCCCGCGCGCTGTGGCGGATCCGCGAGGACGGGGCCGGGCTTGGCGGGCGCACCCCGGCCGGGGCACCCGCCTGGCCGGGCTGGGAGGACGCGGCCGTCCCGCCCGACCGGCTCGGGACCTACCTGCGGGAGTTCGCTGCGCTTCTGGCCGAGCACCGGCTGGACGGGCTGATGTACGGGCATTTCGGCGACGGCTGCGTGCACGCCCGGATCGACTTTCCGTTCGCCTACGGCCGCGACCCGAAGCCGTTCCGGGAGTTCATGGTCGCCGGAGCGCAGCTCGTCGCGCGGCACGGCGGATCGGTGTCCGGCGAGCACGGCGACGGCCGCGCGCGCGGCGAGCTGCTCGGCTACATGTACTCCCCGGCGGCGATCGCCGCCTTCGGGGCTGTCAAGCACGCCTTCGACCCGGACAACGTCCTCAACCCGGGGATCCTCGTCGACCCGCGGCCGCTCGACGCCGACCTGCGCGTTCCGCAGGCTCGGCCGCTGCGGCGCGGCCTGGCCTTCGCCTACCCGGAGGACGGCGGCGACCTGACGACGGCGCTACACCGTTGCGTTGGCATGGGCCGCTGCCGCGCGGACAACACCGCGGTCGGCGGCGTCATGTGCCCGTCGTTCCTCGCCACCCGGGACGAGAAGGACTCCACCCGTGGACGGGCGCGGGTGCTGCAGGAGGTCGCGAACGGCACCCTGGTGCGGGGGTTCCGGTCGAAGGAGGTCGAGGAGTCCCTCGACCTGTGCCTGTCGTGCCGGGGTTGCGCCACCGACTGCCCGACCGGCGTCGACATGGCCACCTACAAGGCCGAGGCGCTCTACCAGAAGTACCGCCACCGGCCGCGGCCGGCGTCCCACTACAGCCTCGGCTGGCTGCCACGGGCCGCCCGCGCGGCAGCCCGCGCGCCTCGCCTGGCGAACGCGACGCTGCGCCGCCCGGTCACGGCCCGGCTGGCCAAACGCCTCGGCGGCATCGACCAGCGCCGCGACCTTCCCGAGTTCGCCACCCAGACCTTCCGCCGATGGTTCGCCCAGCGTCCCGGCCCGGACGCCTCCGCAGCCTCCGCCTCCGCGCCTGCCCCGACCGGCGATGCGGGCGTGGCAGGGGCGGGCGCGCGCGAACCGGTGGTTCTGTGGGTCGACACGTTCACCGAGCACTTCAGCCCCGAGATCGGCCAGGCGGCGGTGCGGGTGCTGGAATCGGCCGGCTACGAGGTCCGCATTCCCGACCGACCGGTCTGCTGCGGCCTGACCTGGATCTCCACCGGGCAGCTCGACACCGCTCGGCGGAAGCTCCGCCGCACCGTCGACGCGCTCGCCCCAACCGTCGACGCCGGCATCCCGGTCATCGGCCTGGAACCGTCCTGCACCGCCGTGCTGCGCCGCGACCTCGTGGAACTCCTCCCGGACGACCCCCGCGCCACCCGGGTCGCCGAGGCGACCCGAACCCTGGCCGAACTGCTGTCCGCCACTCCCGGCTGGACCCCGCCACGCCTCGACGGCGTCCAGGCGGTGGCCCAGCCGCACTGCCACCACCACGCCATCCTCGACTGGGCTCCCGACGCGGCCCTGCTCGCCGCCGCCGGCGCCGAGGTCAGGGCCGTGGGCGGCTGCTGCGGCCTCGCCGGCAACTTCGGTGTCGAGAAGGGCCACTACGACGTGTCCGTCGCCGTCGCCGAGACCGCCCTGCTCCCGGCCGTCCGCGCGGCCGCCCCGGGCAGCGTCGTCCTGGCCGACGGCTTCTCCTGCCGGACCCAGCTGGCTCAGCTCGCCGGCACGGACAGCCTGCACCTGGCCGAGCTTCTCGACCGCCCGCCGGGCGCAGGCGCCCAGGAGGCCGATCTCCCCGACTAACCGGCGGGTACCTCGTCAGCGGCCGCTACCTCGTCACCCGCGCCGAACAGGGTGGGAGCGAGCGGGAGCAGCTCGGCGAGCGTCGCAAGGACGGTCGGCGCGCCGGCGTCCCTGAGTTCCTGGACGGAGAAGGCGCCGCTGGCGACGGCGACGATCTGGGCGCCGGTGGTGAGCGCGGCGGTGACGTCGTTCGGCGTGTCGCCGACCAGCAGGATCTCGGGCGGGTCGAGCGAGCGGCCGAAGTGGGTGGCCGCCCGGTCGCGGGCGAACGCGACGAGGGCCGGCCGGTCACGATGGTCGTCGCCGTAGGCGCCGAGCCGGAGGTCGACGTAGGGGTCCAGCCCGAATGCCCGGACCTTGATCTCGGCGACGGCGCGGGTGTTGCCGGTCAGCACGCTCTGGCGGACGGTGGACAGACCCGTCAGGGCGGTGAGCGCCTCCAGGGCGCCGGGCAGCACCCGCCCGCGCTCGGCGAGCTCGGCGCGCGCCGCGCCGAACCCCTCGGCCAACGCCGCGAGCATGTCGTACACCAGCTCCTCCGAGGGGACCAGCCCGTGGCTCGTAAGGGTGCTGTGGACGGTGTCCAGCTCCGTGTTGCCGTGCTGCAGCGCGGCCAGCTCCCGCAGCGCCACCCCGGTGATCCGGCTGAAAACCCGCTCGTAGACGAGCCGTCCCATGCCTCGTGTGTCGATCAGCGTCTGGTCGATATCCCACAGGACAAGACGGACGGGCACGTCGCCATCGTCGCACACCCGCGGACCGCCGACCGCGCCGAAAACCGCGCGACCGAGCCGATCACGCCGCCCCAGCCGCCCCAGCCGCCCCAGCCGCCCCAGCCGGCCCGGTCCCGGCCCGGACTCCGGTACGTCTACCGGGGACGGCCGGCGGGGTGCGCCGCCCAGGCGGGGAGCGGGCCGATGCGGGGTGCGTCGTCCGCGGGCCGGGCCCCTGGGCCGCCGGCGCTCAGGAGGATCTGTCCGTGGCGGCGATGCCCACGAGGCCGCCTATGACGGTGCCGATGACGACCGGGAACCCGTCGGGCACCGCCTTGTCCATCAGGACCATCGCGATCCAGCCGCCGAGCGAGCCCAGCATGGCGACGCCGAGAAGGCACAGGACGAGATAGCGGGGCGCGCTGAACCACCGCTGCGAACCCGCGGGTGCCACCACGCTGGGGCGGGGGGCGGGGGGCGCCTTCGGTCTGGGCAGGGCGCCGGTGGTCGTCGCCGAGCTGGGACGGGAACCGGGTGATGTCTCGGTCTCATCTGTCGACATGGGTCCTCCTCGCGGCAGGTCACGTGCGGACCGGCGCGCCAGCCGCGGCCCAGGGACAATCCGTGCGCTATCGACCTACCCCAGCCGAGATCGGAAAAAGCGTATCCGGTCGGGCGTCGCCGCCGGATCCGGGGACAACGAGAAATCCCCAGCCGGCGATGACGGCTGGGGATTCTCCTGATGCGGCCGGCCCGGAGCCGGTCCCGGGCTCGGCCCGGGACCGGTCAGCGGGCCTCGAGACCGGCCACGTGGAACTGGGTGCAGAACTGCGTGCCGAAGTCGGGGCCGAACTAGTCGACCGCGACCACCTGACGGGCGGGCGCGCTTGGCTCGGTGGCCGCGGCGTCGGGGGTGGCCGCGCCGTGGGCGGGCCTCGCGGGATGGCGTGGCAGGAGGAGGCTGGAGACGAAGCCGACGGCGGACAGGCCGATGATCCACCAGAAGGTCGCGCCGAAGGCGGCACCCACCTTGTCGGCGATGGCCTCGGGCAGCTTCTGCGCGGACGACGCGGCGAGCGCCCCATCCCCGCCGGCGAGGCTCGGCAGCCGGCTGGCGATGCCGCGCTGCAGTTCGACGGCGACCAGCGCGGTCGCGAGCGAGCCGCCGACCCGCTGCAGGATGTTCAGCGTCGTGGACGCCTTGGGCACATCCGTCGGCGCGAGCGTCTGGTACGCGGCGCCCATCGCCGGCATCATCGCCGCGCCGAAACCGAGGCCGCGCACGAACAGGGACAGCGCCAGCACGACCTCGTTGGTGTGCGCGTCGACCTGGGTGAACACCAGGGTGCCGAGCAGCGTCACCGCCATGCCGACGGGGACGACGTAGCCGGGCCCTCGGCGGTCGGAGATCTTCCCTGCGAGCGGCATGGCGATCATCGCGCCGAGGCCCTGAGGCGCGAGCAGCAGGCCGGCGGCCATCGCGCTCTGCCCACGGGCGACCTGGTAGTACAGGGGCAGCAGGAACATCGCGCCGAACAGCATGGCGCCGATGACGAAAGTGGCGATGCTCGCGACGCTGAACGACCGGTTGCGGAACATCTTCATGTCGAGCAGCGGGTCGGCCCGGCGCACGGCGTGCACGACGAACCCGGCGAGCAGGACGACGCCGAGCGGGATCGCGACCTGCACCTTCGTCGCGCCGAAGCCGCCGCTGTTGCCGGCCTCGGACAGGCCGTAGACGAGTGCCGCGAGCCCAGGTGAGATCAGGGCGAGCCCGGGGACGTCAAGCCGGTGGTGCGATGCCCCGTGGTCGCTGCGCTCCAGCACCCGCCAGGACAGGAACAGCGCGAGAACGCCGATCGGCAGGTTCACGTAGAAGATCCAGCGCCAGCTCAGGTTGTCGACGATCAGACCGCCGATGACGGGGCCGAGCACCGGGGCGATCAGCGTCGGGACGCCGATGATGCTCATCACCCGGCCCATGCGCTGCGGGCCGGCTGCCTGGGCGAGCAGGGTCATACAGATTGGCATGATCATGCCGCCGCCGAGGCCCTGTAGCACCCGGAAGAGGACCAGCACCGGCGCCGACCAGGCCAGGCCGCACAGCGCGCTGCCGATCACGAACAGGGCCAGCGAGATGTTCCACATTCTGAAGGCGCCGAACCGTTCGACCGCCCAGCCGGCCAGCGGGATGACCACCGCCAGCGCGAGCAGATAGCCCGTGGTGACCCAGGAGATCGTGGACAGCGACGTGTCGAACTCGCTACCAAGGTCGTGGATGGCCACCGAGACGATCGTGGTGTCGAGGATCACCATGATCGCGCCGAGCATGACGGTGCCGGCGAGGCGAAGCAGGGCCGGGTCGAGCTTGTCCGTGTCCGGTCCTGGCGCGGTGTTGGCCGGCGGCGGGGCCTCGGTGGGTTGGTCGGGCACGATGATCTCCCGGGAAGAGAGCGGCAGACGCGGGGAGGTCGGTCGCGCCGCCGATCACCCTCGGTCGGTTGCGCCGACCTGGGAGGACCACGGACGCGGCCCCTCCGGCGAGCGGACGGGACGGAACGATGCTGTCGTCGCCCAGCATGGGGTCGATCGTTGAGTGGTGTCAAACATATTGTTGCAACAATGACCGGATCGTGGCGGCAGCCGCTACCATCAAGACATGATCGAGGCCGCTGGGCAGACTGGCGGGGAGGCGGCGCTCACTCGGGAGACGACGCTCGCCCGGGAGACCTGGCGCGCCATGCTGGCGCTGACCATGGGCGGCGAGGCGCATACCCGGATGCATGACGTCTGCCAGGCGGTAGACCTAACTCCGGCGGCGATGAAGATCCTCATGGTGCTGGCGTCCGGGCCGCGCCCCATGCGCGAGCTGATCGAGACGTTTCGGCACGACCCGTCGTACCTGACCAGCGTGGTGGACGTCATGGAGCGCCGCGGCGTCGCCCGCCGCGAGCCGCACCCGACCGACCGGCGGGCCAAGACCGTCGCGATAACGGAGCAGGGCCATCAGGTCCTGGCCCAGGCCCTCGAGATCCTCACCGTCCCGCCGCGCTCGCTGGGTGTGCTCTCGCCGGCCGAGCAGGAGCAGTTGCTGGCTCTCCTCATGCGCGTCCTTGCCGCCGAACCCGCCGTTCCAGAGGCGATGCGCCCCCGCGTCCCAGCCAGCTTCATCCAGCCCGCCTGACGTCCGGTCCCGTCCAAGCCCAGCCGGCCGGGTACCCGGTGATAGCCGGCTCCCGCGGAGGGGCCTTCATGGGCGGGGGCAGCGTGGTGCCCCATCGTCGTGCCTCCACGAGTTCCACTCGGTGGCTCGCCCACCACGCCAAGTACGTACGGTGACTGTCCCCACACGGCTGAGTCGGCTCCTGCCGGCCCATTGCAGCCCGCCGGTGTGATTGCCTGGGCCGCACCGCACACCCTCTGCATCCCTCCTCCGACCGTCCCACCTTCCAAACCGGAATCGTGTCAGTTGAACGAGCCAATAGACTCCCCCATCCAACACACTCCGCCGCACTGCTATCGATGTGTGTTGGATGGGTGAGCCTATTGGCTGGGTGAGCTGCCACGGTTCGTGTCAAGTCGGGTCCCGCGAGCGCGGATAGAGCCGGAGCCGGTATCGGGGCAGAGTTGGCGCATGCAGATCGAGCTTCGAGACTGGGAAAACGCGCGGTGGGGTGCCCTCGTCCGCGCACAGGCGGCGGCATTCACTGTCGAGCAGGCGAAACGGCACGGTATACCTGACTACCGGGTGAGGGCGCAGGTGGCGGCGCAACGGTGGCAGCGGGTGTACCCGAGGGTCTATGCCGCCTACAACGGGCCGTTGACGGCTGAGACCCGGTTGTGGGCCGCGCTTCTGTATGCCGGGCCTGAGGCGGTTCTCTGCCGGGAGAGCGCGGCGCACAGCTGGGGTCTCCAGGACGAGCCGCCCCGCATCATCCATGTGCTCGTCACCGGGCCAATGAAGCTTACCGCGGCTGAAGGAGTCGATATCCACCGCACCCGCCGGCCGTTGACGGGTGGGGACATCTATCGCTCCGATGGGCCGCCGCGTACCTCTGTCGAGCGCACAGTTCTTGACCTCGCCGAGCAGTTCGACGACTTGGAGGCCGTCTGTGAACTGGTCGCGAAGGCGGTGCGTAGCCGCATTACGACCGGCGCTCAGCTGAATCAGGCACTGGAACGCCGTAGTCATGCCCGGCATCGCAAACTACTGCGAGAATGCTGCCTGCTAGCGGCCGATGGTGCGCACTCATTGCTGGAGATGCGGCATGCGCGGCTGTGTCGGCGCCACGGCTTGCCGGAGCCGGCTCGGCAGGTCCCCTTCCAGGGGCAGAGCGGCAGGTACAGGTTTGACGGCTTCTATGAGCATGAACGGCTTGTCGTCGAGCTGGACGGATGGAAGTTTCATGGGCACCAGGAGGCATGGTCAAAGGGCCAGCTACGCGATTTTGACATCAAGCTCGACCATCTTGAAATCCTCCACCTCCCAGGCTCGTTGGTACTCGCCAACCCCTGCGAGGCCGCCCGCCGACAGGCCGCCGCGCTCCACCTGCGTGGCTGGACCGGGAGCTTCCGCCCATGCCGGGTCTGCGCGTGAATCCGGCGCTGACGTGCCGAAAGCGCCGCTTGGCGCGCAGGCGGGACGTTACGCCCGGCGACTCGAGATCAACGGGGTGAGGTCGTGATCAACAGGGTGTGGCCAGGTTCGAAGAGGTGCGGTCAGGTTCGAGGCCGCGTGGTCGCGCAGGGGCGGGTTCGAGGTCCGTCCCGGCGTGAAATCCGACCCGAAGCCCAACCGCCGCCTCGCCCACCGGCCACCTCCATCGATCCGGCCGCACCCCGGCCCGCGTGCGACGCGCCCGCGAACCGGGGCACGGAACGTGGCCTTCTGGTTCAGGGACCAGCCGGTGTGCTGGGCCATCCGGGCAGAAGGCCGAGGTCACGGCAGACCTGCTGGGCCTCGATGGTGCGGCCGTCCCTGGTCGACCGGAAGACGGCCGGCTCGTCCTCCATGGCCGCCTCCGCGGTCTCGGGATTGGCCACCAGCCAGGCGACGACCGCGCCGACCACGTCGGGCGGGGCGGCGCCGGACGCGTCGAAGCCGAAGGTGCCCATGTCCTGCGCCATCCGCTCGGTGGCGACGAACCCGGGCTGGACGTTGAAGGCCCGCACCCCGCGGCCGGCCGTCTCCAGATGCAGGATGCCGGCCACGCGATGCAGGGCCGCCTTGCTCAGGCCGTAGCCAAGCCCCCAGCCGCCGGCGCCCGCGGCGGCCGGCGGGTCGTGGTAACCCGCGCCGGAGGTGATGTTCACGATGCAGCCGGACCCGCGCTCGAGCATGCCGGGCAGCACCTTCTTGATGAGCGCCAGGGGAGCCATGACGTTCGCCTCGAGGTGCAGCTCCAGCAGGTCGAGCGGGGTCTCCTCCAGGTGGTCCATGTGGCCGGGGCCGATGTAGCGGCCGTTGTTGACCAGGACGTCGATGCGGCCCCATTCCGCCAGCACGGCGTCGGCGGCGGCGAAGACCGAGGAACGGTCGGTCAGGTCGGCGGGGACGGTGAGTGCCCGCGTGCCCTCCGCCTCCACGAGCAGGGCGGTCGAGGACAGCGACCCGGGAAGGGGGCTGGTGTCGGAGCGACGCAGGGTCGACGAGTGCTCGCGCCCTTCGCCTTCCTTGACGGTCCGGGCGGTGACCGCGACGTCATAGCCGGTCCTGGCCAGGTGCACGGCGATCGCCTTGCCGATGCCGCGGCTGGCGCCGGTGACCAGAGCTGTCGGCACCGGTCAGCCCTCGGCGTCGAGGACGGCGGTGAGGGAGTCGTGGTCGGCGACCGCGGTGCCGATCCGGGCGAGCAGCACGGTGGTGATCTCCGGCTTGACCTTGAGAGTGATCCCCCAGAGGTAGAAGCCCTCGACGATGCCCTGGCGATAGCCGGTCCAGGCGTCGTCGAGCGACGGGGCGTCGACGCCTCCGGCGCGCAACTCGTCGAGGTAGTGCTGGAGCAGGTCGCGTTCGTGGCCGCGGCGGTCCTCGACGGTCAGCGCGGACGCGATGTGGTAGCCGACGTCGACCCACCACGGGCCGCGCTGCGCGAGCTGCCAGTCGACGAACGACGGCCGGCCCCGCGCGTCGAGGTAGACGTTCCCGACGTGCGGGTCGCCGTGCACGATGCACCACGGATCGGCGGCCGCGACCAGGGCGGCGAACCGCCGGTAGGCGTCGACGAGCCGCTGGGCGTCGCGGACCTCTGCCGGGACGCCGGCGCCGATCGGGCCGGTGAAGTTCCCGTTGATCTCCTTGAAGCCGCGGTGCCGCAGATGGCCATCGAGGCGGGGCGCGAGCCAGCCGACGTCGGCGAGCGCCGGGGCGTTCCAGGTCGAGGAGTGCAGCTTGGCCAGCTGGGAGAGGCTGACCGCTGCCTGGTCGGGGGTGTACGGGGCGAGCGCGTCGAGGAAGGTCGCGCCTTCGGCGACGATGTCCCGGGTGATGATCACGCCGCCGCCGTGCTGCGGGTGGACGTCGGCGTAGACGGCGTTCAGCGTGCGGACCCCGGTGGAGTCGACGAGATCCCGGTAGAAGTACGCCTCGTGCTCGCCGGTGCCGTGCACGAGCTCGCCGGCCGGGGTGAAGAAGCCCTTGACGCAGAGCTTCAGCGGCGCCTGGTCCTCGCCCAGGCCGTCGCAGTCGACGTCGAAGCGGAGATTGGTCGCGACCCGGGCGACGATGGGGCCGCGACTGGCCCCGTGGACCCGGATGTTCGGGTACTGCTTGCTGAGGATCTCCGTCAGCCAGGCGGGGGAGAGCGCCTCGTCGAGGGTGTCGGGAAACCGCGGCGCGACCGTGCTCATAAGGCGGCCTCGGGGGCGGTGGTGCGGCCAATGCGGCCGAGCGCCGCGCACGGTGTAGGCGCGGTCTCCGTCGGGACCTGCGGGAGCATGTCTCCTCCTTGGGCGCGAGGTGGCAGGGATCTGGGGCCAGGAGCCGGGCCGGCGGCCATTCTGGCGCCGCCCGGCCGGTCACCGTCGGCGGGTTCGCCGATGGGCCGGCGCGGCGGAGCATTCGCGACCGGGTGCTCAGGCGCGGCGCAGGACCACGACCGGGATCACGCGTTCGGTGCGCGTCTGGTAGACGTCGTAGTTCGGCCAGGCGTCCGTCACGATCTTCCAGAGGCGGGGCTTCTCCTCCGGGGTGGCCGGGTGCGCGACGACCTTGATGTGCTCGGCCTTGACCTGGATCTCGACGGCCGGGTTCGCCTCGAGGTTCAGGTACCACTTGGGATGGTTGGGTGCCCCGCCGGTGGAGGCGACGACGAGGAAGTCGTCGCCGTCGCGGGCGAAGATCAGCGCCGAGGTGCGGGCCTCGCCGGTGCGCCGGCCAGTCGTGGTCAGCAGCAGCGTCGGGACGCCGTTCCAGAGGTAGCCGGTCTCGCCGTCGGTCTCCCGGTAGGCGCGGATGTGGTCCGCCCCCAGCAGGGTGAGCTCGGGCTTGACGTAGTTCGGTTCACTTGCGGGGTTCGGTTCGCTCACGGGGTTCTCCGGAGGTCGGGAGACGTGGCGGCCGGGCCGCGCCGCCCAGGCTCGGGCCGGCGAGGCCGACCGGCCCGAGCCTGGGCGGCCCGGGTCGGTGGTGCGGCCCGCGTCAGTCGAACAGGACGGGGATGGCCGTCGCGCCGCGCTCGTACATGCCGACGAAGCGCGGGGGCTCGGCGTCGGGGTCGAGGCGCAGGTTCGGCAGCCGGTCGAGGAGCGCGTTGATGGCGACGCGGATCTCGGCCCGGGCGACATGCATGCCTAGGCACACGTGCGCGCCGCCGCCGAACGCGAACGACGGCTTGAGCGGCCGGCCGGCGTCGTACTCGTCGGGCCGGTCCCAGCGGGCCGGGTCCCGGTTGGCGGCGCCGAGGCAGATGTGCAGCACCGCCCCCTCGGGCAGGTGCACGCCGTGGAAGTCGACGTCGCGGGTCACGTACCGGGAGAACATCGGGTCGGTCGGCAGCCAGCGTAGCGACTCCTCGATCGCCGGCCGCAGCAGCGCCCGGTCCTCGCGGACGGCCTTCAGCAGCTCGGGCCGCTGGAGCAGAATGGTGATCATCGTGCCCATCTGCTTCCACGTCGTGCCGGAGCCGGCGGCCAGCAGCAGCAGTGAGAACGAGTAGATCTCGGCGTCGGACAGCCGGTGGCGGACGCCGTTCTCGTCGGTCATCTCTGCCTGGGTCAGCACACTGATCAGGTCGTCGCCCGGGGCCTCGCGGCGGGCCGCGACGATCGGGCGGATGATCTCGATGATCTTTTCGGGGTGCTGGAGCGCGGCCCGGATGTCGAGGGCCTGGTCAACCGGCACCCCGAAGCTGCTGGTGATCGTCAGCACCGGGATCGCGGCGCAGAAGTCGACGTTCAGCTCCGCCCGGCCGTCGGCGGCGAAGCTGTCGATCAGCAGTTGGACGGTCTGCTCGATCCAGTTGCGGATCCACCACTGCGCCCTGTTCGGCACGAACGACGGCTGCACGAGCGCCCGGTAGCGCCGGTGCTCGGTGCCACCCATCGACAGCATGCTGTTGAGCACGGCCGACGGGCCGCCGGCGACGTCGACCGGCTCGGGCGAGGAGGCGAACACCTCCGCGTCCCGGTAGGCGGCATCGCAGGCCGCCCAGGTGAAGGCCGAGAAGTGCGGTCGGTCCGGGAAGGGCAGACCGGCGAACATCAGCGGTTCGTCGACGCCGGTGAGCTCGTGGACGGTGCCCGGATGCACCGGCGCCTGTTCCCGCAGCCGGTTCCAGATCGGGTTCGGGTCGTCGGTGTAGCCGCCGCCGGAACGGGCGAGGTAGGCGCCGCGCAGGTCGAAGAGCTCCTGGATGCGCGCGCGGTCGAGGGTGGCTATCTCGGTCATGGAATTGTCCGCCGATTTCGGTGGGGTGGCGTGGCGGCTAGCGCGCCACGTAGCCGCCGTCGACCGGCAGCAGCACGCCGGTGACGTTCGCGGCCCGGTCACTGACCAGGTAGACGGCGGCCTCGGCGCAGTCCTCGGCGGTGATGGGCCGGCCGAGCGGGTGGTTGGCCCCGGTCGTCTCGGCGACGTGGCGCAGCGTCGCCTCGTCGGTCACCGTCATGCCGCCGGCCGCCATGAACCCGGTGAACGGCATGCCGGCCGGGCAGATCGCGTTGGCCCGGATGTTGAACGGCGCGCCCTCGATGGCCGCGGCCTTCGTGAGCTGGTGCACCGCGCCCTTCGTCGCGCCGTACACGGATCCACCCCAGGCGACCAGCCCGGCGACCGAACCGGTGTTGAGGATGACGCCGCCGCCGCCCTGCGCCTTGAACTGGAGCATCGCGTGCTTGGTACCGAAGAACACGCCGCCGAAGTTCACGCCGACGAGGCGCTGGAAGTCCTCGGCGGTGTGGTCCTCGAGCTTTGTGCCCAGTCGCGGCGTCGGAATGCCGACGTTGTTGAACAGGATGTCGAGCTGGCCGAACGCCTCGACGGCGGCGGCGATCATCGCCACGACGTCGTCCTCGTTCGACACGTCGGCGCCGACGGCGATCGCCGTCCCGCCGGCCGCCTCGATCAGGCTCACCGTCTCCTTGACCGGTTCCAGCCGGATGTCGGCGCAGACGACCCGCGCGCCCTCCTCGGCGAACCGTAAGGCGGAGGCCCGGCCGACGCCACCGCCGGAACCGGTGACGATGGCGCTCTTGCCTTCGAGCAGGTTTCCCATCAGGTCACGCTTCTTTCTTGTCGCCGGCCAGGAACGCCAGCGCGCTGGTCGGGCAGGCTTCCACGGCGGTGCGGACGGCGCCCAGGTCGGCGTCGCCAGCACCGTCGATCACCATTGCCTTGGCCTCGTCGTCGTGGGTGAAGAAGTCCGGGGCATAGACGATGCAGATCCCACTGCCGATGCACTGGTCGCGGTCGACGGCGACCGACCAGTCAGCGGGAGCGGGGGCGGATCCGGACATCGGCTCAGGCTCCGGCCAGGACGGGCGGCTCGGCCGCGGTGAACCGGTAGAGGCGTTCGGCGTTGCCGCGCAGCAGTTTGTACTGGGTCTCGGCTGGCAGGTGGCCGATGACGTTCTTGACTGTCTGGATGCAGTTGGGCCAGGTGGAGTCGGAGTGGGGGTAGTCGGTCTCGCACATGATGTTGTCCTCGCCGATCTCGGCGAGGCTGGCGATGCCGTGGTGGTCCTCGATGAAGCAGCCGTAGATGTGGTCGCGGAAGGTGGCGCGCACGTCGAGGGTGTCCAGGTCGACGCCGGTGGAGCCGCCGTGGTCCATGAACTTCGCGCCGCGCTGGACCCAGTAGCGCTGCTTGTCGAGGACCTGCTCGGCCCGCTCCAGGTAGTACGGCATCCAGCCGATCTCGCCCTCGGACAGCGCGATCTTCAGGTTGGGGTAGCGCTGGAACATGCCGGAGAACAGCCAGGAGAGCATGGCGCCGGAGGTGCGCATCGCGCCCCAGGTGAGGTTGGCGAGGAACGGCGCGTTGCTCGCGATCTTCGGTACCTGGGAGGAGGAGCCGACGTGCATGGAGGCGACCATGTGCAGCTCGTTGGCCGCGGCCATGACCGGGTCCCAGTAACCAGACGGGTCATGGATGGTGGGCAGGCCCAGCGGCTCCGGGTTCTCCGAGAACGCGAACGTGGTCGCGCCCTTCGCGGCGGTCCGCTCCAGCTCCGCGGCGGCGAGCTTCGGGTCCCACAGCGGGATGAGCGCGAGCGGGATGTAGCGGCCGGGCGCGGCGGCGCACCACTCGTCGATCATCCAGTCGTTGTAGGCCTTGAGGCAGACGAGGCCGAACTCCTGGTCGGAGGCCTCCATGAACAGCTGGCCGCAGAACCGGGTGATCGTCGGGAAGCAGAGCGAGGCGAGGATGCCGGCGCGGTCCATGTCCTTGACCCGCTCGGTCGGGTCGTAGCAGCCGGGCCGCATTTCGCTGTAGGGCAGCGGCTCGGGGCTGAACTCCTCCTTGGACTTGCCGGCGACCGCCGACAGTCCCGAGCTGGGGTACTTCTTGCCGTCGTACACCCAGTAGTCCAGGCCGTTTTCGTTGATCATGTGCGGGGCGCGGTCACGGTCCTTGCTGGGGACGCGGTCGATCCACACGTGTGGCGGCTCGAGGATGTGGTCGTCGACCGAGATCAGCCAGTCGAGGTTCAGTTCTGAGGTCATGTCTCCTCCTCGTGGGTTCGAGGTCTGGTCCGTGGTCCGTGGTCGGTGCCGGGGCCATCCGGGGCGCCCCGCCAGGGCAGGCAGGGCCAGGGCGGGGCCTTGCGGTTTTGGCCGCGCTAGCGCAGCTCCCCGATGGACATGTGCTTGACCTCCTGGAAGGCGCGGATGCCGTCGGGGCCGCGCTCGCGGTCGAGACCGCTCTGCTTGTAGCCCCCGCTGGGGGCATAGGCGCTGAACACGGACGTGTTGACGTTGACCGCGCCGGTGCGCAGCCTGCGGGCGACGGCGGTGGCCGCGGCGACGTCCTTGCCGTAGACCTGGCCGGACAGGCCGTAGACGCTGTCGTTCGCGATCCGGACGGCGTCGTCGAGATCGCGGTAGCCGATCACCGACAGCACCGGGCCGAAGATCTCCTCCTGGGCCGCCGGGTTGGCGTTGTCAGGCACGTCCAGGACGGTGGGCTCGAAGTAGTAGCCGCGCTCCAGCCCGGCGGGCCGGCCGCCGCCGGTGGTGACCTTGCCGCCGTGCTGCTCGGCCAGGGCGACGTACCGCTCGCAGCGCGCCCGGGCGGCGTCGTTGATGACCGGGCCCATCATCGAGGCCGGGTCCGACGGCGGACCGACCTTCAACGACCCGTAGACGCGGCTGACCGCCTCGACCACCTCTTCCTTGCGGTCCGCCGGCACGAGCATCCGGGTGGCGGCGACGCAGGCCTGGCCGGCGGTGGTGGCCACGACCATGATCGCCCCGGTCGCGACGCGGTCGACGGCGTCCGGCAGGTAGATCTGCGCCGACTTGCCACCGAGCTCCAGCGAGACCCGCTTCACCGTCGGCGCCGCCTGGGCGAGGATCCGCTTCCCGACGGCGGTGGAGCCGGTGAACGACACCATGTCGACGGCTGGGTGCGTCGTGAGCAGCTCGGCGCCGGCGGCGCCCTGTTCCACGACGACGGACAGGACTCCCGGCGGTAGGCCGACCGCCTCGGCCGCGGCGCCGAACACCAGCGAGGAGATCGGCGTCAGCGGGCTGGGCCGCAGGACGACCGAGTTGCCCGCCATCAGCGCCGGGATGACCTTCTGGAACGCCATGATGATCGCGCCGTTGTACGGCGTGATGGCCGCGACCACGCCGATCGGCTCGTGGCGGCGCACGCTGAGCGCCACCCGGCCGAGCACCAGCTCGTTGACGGGCACGGGGCTTGCTTCCTCGTGCCGCATCGACTGGTAGAGGTCGATCGTCGCGCGCCCGAGCGCCAGGCCGGAGGCGAACTGCGCCCGTTCCGCGTACGCGACCGGCTGGCCGGCCTCGGCGATCATCGTGGCGACGAGCGCGTCGTGCGAGGCCTCGATGTGGTCGAGGAACGCCAGGAGGATCCTCGCGCGTTCGGCCGCGGGCTTGTCGGCCCACACGCCCTCGTCGAAGCTGCGCCGCGCCTCGGTGATGGCCCGCTCGATCTCGGCGAGCGGTGTCACGCCGATCTCGGCGACCGTCGACTCGTCGGCCGGGTTCTCCACGGCGAACGAACCATCGCCGTGGACCCACCGTCCGGCGACGTATGAACGCCGTTCCTCGATGATTGCCGGCACCCCGGCCTCCCTTGCTTGCTGGATTCACGTACCTGGATGCGCGCCCCGCGGAACCGCGCGCCAACACGGGTCGGGACGTCGGACGTCGGGGCGTCAGGACGTCGGGACGGGTCAGAACTTCAGAACGGGACGGCGCTGTAGACGACGGCGCCGCCGTAGTGCGGCGACGAGTGGCAGGCGACGCCAATGGTTGCCTTGTCGCGCTGGCGTTCGCCCGCGCGGCCGGAAAGCTGCAGGTAGCACTCGAGCATCTGGGGGACGCCATGCATGCGGCCGTTCCCGAGCGCGCCGCCGCCGGACAGCGCCGGCAGCCCGTCTGGGCGGTCGGCGTCGATGCCACCGGACTGGACGAAGCGATGCGCCTCACCGACCGGGCAGAGGCCGAGAACCTCTAGCCAGAAGTACACGAACGGTGAGAACCCGTCGTACACCTGCGGAAGGTCGATCTCGGCCGGCCCGACCCCGGAACGCTCCCACAACCTGCTGACCAGGCCGAATCCGGCGTCCATGATGTCGTCGAGCGGCCAGTGCTGCGCGAGCCGGCGCCGCGGCGGCAGGCCGGACGCGTAGCCGGCGATGTAGACCGGCTTGTTCGGCAGGTCGGCGGCCCGCTCGGCTGAGGTCAGGACGAACGTGGCGACGCCGTCGACGGGGATGTCGCAGTCGTACCGGCAGATCGGGTCCACCAGCGTCTGTGCGGCCAGGTACTCCTCGGCGGTGAGCGGCTTGCCATGCCAGTACGACCAGGGGATGCGCGCGCCGTTCTTGCGTGCCTCCACCAGCACCGCCGCCATCGCCTCCCGGCTCGCGCCGTAGCGCGCCAGGTACTCGTTGTACGGAAGCGCGATCATCTGCAGCGGGCCGAAGAAGCCCTGCGGAGCGGTCCACTGCTGCCAACCGACCGCCGACGTCATTGGGTTCGCGTGGTAGCTGCCCACCGGGTTGTGCAGGGCCCGGTGCAGCAGCACGTAGTCGGCGGCCCCGCTCGCGACCGCGTTCACCCCGAGTGCCAACGACCCGGTCAGCGCACCCACACCGTCGAAGCCGGCGGTGTAGCGCGCGTCGGCGCCGAGATGCGCGGCCATCCACTGCGACGAGACGATGCTCGTCCCGTCCTCGACCGTGTGCGCGCCGGCCGTCGGGAACATGGAAGCGCTGACGAACCCGTCGACGTCGGCGACCTGGAGGCCCGCGTCTGCGATCGCCCGGCGGGCCGTGTCGACGGCGAGGACACCCAGCGGTTCGGGCGCGTGCCGGCGGACCAGGCTGTGGGCGTACCCGACGATGGCCACCTCGTTGCTCGGCCGGCCGCGTCGTTGCTGGCCGCTTCGCGCCCAGCTATGCCGCTGCCGGTCACTGGTCGCCCCATCGGCACTGCCGTGCCGCTCGTCGCCTCGCACCCGGGTCTCTTGTGCCTGGCTCTCCTGTGCCTGGCTCCTTTGCGCCTGGTCGTCGAGCACCGGGTCGTTCTCGCTCATGCGTCACCCGCCAGCTCGAAGGCGGGAATGGCGACCTCTGGCGCCACGTCCTCGAACGCGACGGTGACCGGTGCGCCGACGCGGAGCGGCGCGTCGGGCCCGTCCACGAGCCGGCCGATCAGGCGCAGCTCGGACTGTTCGGCGAGCTCGACGTCGACCAGGACGAAGGGCACGTCGAAGCCTGGGAGGAACGACTGGCGAACCACCGTCCACGACCTGACGGTCCCGCGGCCGCTGACTGGCTGGAAGGTAAAGCCCGGGTCGGTGCTGCCGCAGTGCGGGCAGATGATGTCAGGTGGGTGGGTGAAGGCGCCGCAGCGGGCACAGCGAGCGATCACCAACTCGTGGCGGGCGGCGGCGGCCCAGAACGGCGCGGACTGCTCGTCCGACACCGGCAGCGGCCGACGGGTGGGCGTAGCGGCCGGTGACGTCGCGGATGCGTCGGCCGGGGCCGCGGATGGGTCGGCTGGTGTCGCGGATGGGTCGGCCGGGGCCGCAGAGGTGGTGGCCGGCGTGGTCGCGGGCGCCGGCGCCGGTGCGGTCACGGGATGACCTTCGCTTCGTTCAGCTCGGCGATCTGTTCCCAGGTGCGGCCAAGCTCCAGCAGGATCTCCTCGGTGTGCTCGCCATGCTCGGGGGCACGCCGCAGCGGCGGCGGACGCTCGTCGAACTGCACCGGAACGGTCGGCAGCTGGTAGGTGGGCCCGTCGTCGACGTGAACCTCGCCCAGGTAGCCGTTCGCCAGCACCTGCGGGTCGGTGAGCAGCTCCTCGACCGCCTGTACGGGTGCCCAGGGCGCGTCGATCCCGGACAGCAGGTCCTTCCACTCCTCGAAGGTGCGGCTGGCGAACTCGGCGTCCAGCTCGGCGACGCAGGCGTCCCGATTCGCGCCGCGCGTCCGCAGGTCCGCGAACCGCGGGTCGGCGGCCAGGTCGTCGCGTCCGAGCAGCCGGCAGAAGTCGGCCCAGTAGCGGTCGGCCTCCAGGAACACCAGCTGGATGTGGCGCCCGTCCTTCGTCCGGTAGTTGCCGACCAGCGGGTTCGGGCCGCCGGTGCGGCCGGGCATGGCTCGTGGCTCGCTGCCGGACAGGGCCGAGAGCACGTCGGACGACAGCGTCCACATCGCCGTCGCGAGCAGCGAGACGTCGACGACCGAGCCGGAGCCCGTCCGTTCCCTGCGCAGCAGGGCCGCCGCCACACCGAACGCCAGCGCCATCGCGCCGTTGCGGTCGCCCATCGCGCCGCGCTGGCTGATGGGATAGTCCCGCTCGGGCGGGGTCAGCACATGGGCCATGCCGCCGCGCGCGAAGAAGGCCGACGAGTCGTAGCCGGGCAGATCAGCATCCGGACCGCGGACCCCGTAGCCGTGGCCACGGGCGTAGACCAGCCGGGGGAAGCGCCGGCGCAGCGTGTCGGCGTCGAGGCCGAGACGGGTGAGCGCGCCGGGCCGGAAGTTCGTCAGGAACACGTCGGCGGTCGCGAGCAGCTCGTCGAGCAGTGCTCGTCCCTGCTCGCGGCGCAGGTCGAGGGCGATCGAGCGTTTGCCGCGGTTGGCCAGGGCGACGGACAGGTTGACCCCGCCGCTGTCGGTTCCGATGCCCTGGGTGGCCAGGCCTCGGTACGGGTCGCCTTCCAGGCGTTCGATCCGGATGACATCCGCGCCCCAGTCCGCCAGCAGCGCGCCGGCCACCGGGACGAACACCCATTGCGCCAGCTCCACGACGCGGACGCCGTCCAACGCACCTGGAGCCTCGGGTGGGTCTGAGCGGTCTACCTGTCCTGAGCGGTCTACCTGGCCTGAGCGGTCTACCTGGCCTGACGGGTCTGACGGGTCTAACTCGGCGTCGTCCACTCGACGGACCTCCCCTCGCGTCGTGTCGAGCCCCTCGGCCGCGCCGCGGACTGTCACGACGACCGCACTGTAGAACGGGACTCTCGTTGCTGAGAAGCCCCCAATTCACTTTTCAGTAGAGCTTGACGTCTCCGTTGAATGTTGCGAGCATGCGTGCACTCCCGGTACCAGACGGCTCGAGCCGGTACCGAGGTCTTGTTCGGCGGCCGGCTCCGGCTGCTCACACACTCGCGACGAGTCCCCGATCCGTGGCACGTCGCTCAATGCTTCGACCGACGGCTGCGGCGTGCCCTGGGCGCGGTTGCCCGCCCTGCTCGTCGTCCCGACTCGTCATTCCCAGGCCGTCGCCGCTGGGCGGGGGCTTCGACCACGAGATGAGGGCAAGTGGCACACACAAGGGTCCTGCCGGGTAGGCCGAACCGGCGCCGAGCGCGGCGGACAACCGGCAGGTTATCCGGCTTATCCAGGTCGGCCGGCTTATCCGGTCTGGTCCTGGCGCTGGCCGCGACCGTTGGTCTCGTCGCGGCCTGCGGGAGCGACGACGACGGTGGCGGCGGCGGCAGCACGCCATCCGCCTCGGCGAACGCCGCGACGTCCCTGCTCGGTCCGTCCGACCCGGCGAAGGGCGCGGCCGTCAAGATCGGAATCGTCACCGAGGGCAAGGGTCCGTCCTCGGACATGTCCGCCCAGGACACGGTCGCCAATGGCACCGCGAAGTGGCTCAACGAGCACCGGGGCGGCATCGCCGGCCGGCCGATCGAGCTGGTCGTGTGCGACGCCCTGGGTGATCCCGGCAAGGCGACCGACTGCGGGAACCACCTGATCGAGGCCGGGGTCGTCGCCGCCGTGTTCGGCGAGTCGGCCGTCATGCAGGATGCCTGGAAGCCGTTGCACGACGCCGGCATCCCGGTGATGCTCTACGCCACCAGCGAGACCGAGCTGCTGGCCGACAAGGCCTCGACCTTCATCCTGTCCGACCCGTCAGCCGGGCCTATCGGCCTGCCGATCACGGTGGCCAAGGAGAAGGGCTTCAAGAAGGTGACGTCGATCGTGATCGACGTTCCGGCCGCCCTTGGCCTGGAGCAGACGATCGCGCCCGGGAAGTACAAGGCGGCGGGCCTGGAGCACGACCTCGTCCGGATCGCGCTGGGCACCGCCGACATGACGCCGCAGCTGGGACCGGTCGTCGCGGGCGACCCCGGCCTGGTGTTCGTGCTCGGTAACGACTCGTTCTGCATCAGCGCCTTCAACGGCCTGCGCGCGGTCGGGTACAAGGGTCAGATCACCAGCATCGCCCAGTGCATCACCGACGCCACCCGCAAGGCGGTGCCGGGTGACCTGCTCAACGGCATCGAGATCACGGCGTCGGCGCCAATCGGGACCGACAACCCGTCCACCCAGCTCTACAAGGCCGTGGTCAGCCAGTACGCCAAGGGCGTGGACACCAGCCAGATCGGCGGGATGAGCATGTTCAGCGCGCTCGCCGGCTTCCAGCTCGCGACCTCCAAGCTCAGCGGCGAGATCACGCCCGCGAGCATCATCAGCACGATCCGGGCGATGCCGGAGTCGGAGCTTCCCGGCGCCGGTGGGCTGAAGTTCAAGTGCGACGGGACGGCCACCGAGCTGTCGAGCGCCGTGTGCACCCGCGGCTCGCTGGCCGCGACCCTCGACGCCAAGGGTCAGCCGAGCGCCTACGAGGTGGTTGGCGCCTCCGCCGGCTGAGCCGGCTCGCGACCCGGGGCCGGGATTCCGTCCCGGCCCCGGGCCCGCGCCGCCCACGTGTGCCGATCGGCGAGGTTCCCACCAGGTGCCGGCGAAGCCGGCACCTTCCGCGGAACGAGCCCGGCCCACGGTGGGCAGCCCTGCGCGACAGCGGCTCCGCGCGACAGCGGCTCCGCGTGACAGTGGCTCCGCGTGACAGTGGCTCCGCGCGACAGCTCCGAACGTGAGACTCCGAAGTGAAACTCTGGACGGGACGTGGAAGGGACGGGTCGTGGAAGCCGCCTTCGAGACCGAAACCGGCAAAGCCGAGGCCGCCGAGGGTGAGGCCGGCGAGGGCGAGGTCAGCATCGCCCGACGGATCCGGCAGCTCGTCGAGGAGAACCCGAGCGAGGTGGTGTTCCGCCACATCGGGCTGGACGGCTCCGAGCCGGCCTTCACCTGGCCGATGCTCGACCGACGCGCCAGCCAGCTGGCCGGCGCGCTCGCGGACCGTGGTCTGCGCCGTGGCGACCGGCTCGGGCTCGGGCTGCGCAACTCGCCGCAGTTCCTGTTGTCCGCGCTCGCGGCCTGGAAGCTGGGCGCGGTGCCGGTGCCGGTCCGTTGGGATGTGCCTGACTGGGAGCTCGAGCGGCTGCGTCAGGTGATCGACCCGCGGATCTACCTGGGCCCGCCGGACCTCACCTGGATCGACGAATCGGAAGGGCGCGCGGTCCCCGATCTGCCCGACCTCGTCTCGCCGCACGTCAACGGCATCTGCAGCAGTGGTTCGACCGGGACCCCGAAGATCATCCTTTCCGAGCGGCGCGGCGTCCACGACCCGCGCTATGCCGGTCGGCTGCTCGAGAACTGGCGCCCGGTGCGCGAGCCGCAGACGATCCTGGTGCTCGCGCCGATGTACCACACGAACGGCTTCTCCACGCTGTTCAGCCTGCTGATGGGCGACCGGCTGGTGGTGATGGAGAAGTTCGACGCCGCCCGGGTCGTCGACGTCATCGAACGACACCGGATCACGACGTTCACCGCGACCCCGACGATGCTGCAGCGGATCGCTGACCTTCCCGGCATCGACGGCCGCGACCTGTCGAGCATCGACTGGTTCATTCAGGGCGCGGCTCCCATGCCGCCGTCGCTCGTCCACCGATGGGCCGGGCTCGTCGGCCCCGAACGCATCGTCATGGCCTACGGCATGACCGAGGGGCTCGGGCTCGCCGCGATCCGCGGCGACGAGTGGCTCACCCATCAGGGCAGCGTCGGGCGCGGCATTGGCGGCACGGAGCTGCGCGTCCTGGACGCCGACGGCGCCGAGTCACCACTCGGCGAGATAGGCGAGATCTACCTGCGCTCCCCGTCCTACGGCGGATACCGGTACCTGGGCGACGCCCCGCGCCTGCGCGGCACCGACGACGGCTTCCACACCGCCGGGGACATGGGCTACCTGGATGCCGAGGGCTTCCTGTACCTCGTCGACCGCAGGGTCGACCTGATCGTCACCGGCGGCGCCAACGTGTTCCCCGCCGAGGTCGAGTCCGCGCTCATCGACCATCCCGCCATCGCCGACGTGGTCGTCGTCGGCCTGCGTGACCCCGAGTGGGGCCGCCGGGTGCACGCCATCGTCGAACCGGCCGACCCCGCGAGCCCTCCGTCCGCGGACGACGTCATCGCCTACGCCAAGAACCGCCTCGCGCACTACAAGGCACCCAAGACCGTCGAGTTCGTCGCCGCGATTCCTCGCAGCGAGGCGACAAAGGTCAACCGCGGCGCCCTCGTCTCCGCTCGTGGCGGCTGAACCGGGTAACCGCGGCCACAGTCCGGGCGACCCGCCCGGACCGCGGGCCGCGGCGGCCCCGACGAAAGGTAGCGTCGAGCCTGTGTCCTGGGCAGAACGCGCCGCCGACCGTTCGCCGTCGGTCCGTCGCTCACGCCTGCGCACGATCCAGCAGGCAAAAGTGATCGTCGAGGCGGCCCGGCGGCTGGTCGACGAGAAAGGCGACCAGTTCACCACCCAGGAACTGGCCCGTGAGGCCGGCGTCGCGTTGCAGACGTTCTATCGGCATTTTCCCGGCAAGGACCAGCTGCTGGTCGCTGTCATCGAGGACATGATCGCCGAAAACGCGGAGCGCTACGCCGCCGCCGCCAGCCACCTGTCCGATCCGGTGGCCCGCCTGCGCTTCTACGTGACCGAGATCCTCTCGGGCCTGACCGACAACGGCGGCGCGGATGCCGGCGGCGTGGGTGTGAACGGTGCGGGTGCGAGCGGTGCGGGTGACGGTGGCGTGGGCGATCTCGCCGCCAGGGTCGTCGGCGCCACTGGCGCCGACGGCGACGCGGCGGACGCCGCCGGACGTCTCGGCACCGGACCGCGTTTCATCACCGCCCAGCACTGGCGGCTGCACCAGCGTTTCCCGGAGGACATGGCACACGCCATCCAGCCGATCACCGATTTAATCGCCCGCGAGCTGCGTGAGGCGCAGGCGGCCGGCCTGCTGCACCCGATCGACCCGGACCGCGACGCCGCCCTCATCACGAAGCTGATCATGACCGTCTACCACCACTACGCCTTCGCCCCCGCGGGCGAGGCCACCGCGGTCATCGCCGAACACGTCTGGTCCTTCTGCCTCACTGGTCTCGGTGGCGCCGCACCCGCACCCGCCACGCGTTCCACGACGGCGGCCGCGACCCGGGCGCCCGCCAACGCAGAGCACGCCTAGCGCGATCCTCGGCAACGTCCGTCCGGCGCCCGCCGCGGAAGATCGCCAGAGCTGAAATCTGATCCGAACTCCAAGCCCGCGCTGGTTCGGATCCGAATACACGTCTGGTGATCAAGCTGGCTGATGCTGATGCTGACGCATTCGGGTCGGTGCTGCCTGAGACGACTCTGGCCTTTCACGGCGCCTGGTACGTGGCGCCTGGTACGTGGCGCCTGGCGCGTCGTGATCGGATGCGTGGCGGCCGGTCCGGCGGTGTGTGACTATCCGGGGCGTGGCGTTGGTCGGCCTGCGGGACGAGAACGTGTCGGCGTTCGCGGACGGGCGAGAGTGGGGCACGGTCGGCGCCTACGAGGCGGTGTCGGCGGTGGCCGAGTTCGCCGTCGACCCGGGCGCCGGGGCCAACCGAGGGATCGTCGACCTCGAGCGCGCCGCCGGCCCGGATGGGCTGGCCCGTTTCGACGCCGACCTGCGAGTACTGCGCCCGCGCGCCGGCGGCAACGGCGGTCTGGTCCTCGTCATCGCGAACCGGGGCCTGCTCGGCGGGGTCCCGTTCTCCGCGGGCGCGCCCACCCAGCTCGTCGACCTGGACAGGCTCAATCCGGGCGACGGATTTCTGCTCGCCCGGGGCTGGACGATCGTCTGGTGCGGCTGGCAATGGGACGTGACGCGCGGCCGCGCGAGCATCGGGCTCACCGCACCGACGGTCGACGTCGGGCCGGGATGGCTGCGGGTCGAGTTCCGTCCGGACACGGACCAGCCAGACCATCCGCTTTCCGACTCGTCGCAGTTCTTCACCTTCGCAGACCTCCCGACCGTCGACGTCGACGACCCGGACGCGTTCCTCGCCGAGCGGCTGGCCCCCGACGGGGCTCCCCGGCCGGTTCCCCGTGACCGGTGGCGGTTCGTCGACCCGACGACGGTGGCGCTCGACGGCGGGTTCCGCGCCTTTCACTGGTACACGCTGACCTACCGCACGTCGCTGTGCCCGGTCACGGGAACCGGACTGCTCGCGGTCCGGGACACGGCCTCGTGGCTGCGCCGCACGGGCGGCCTGGCGCACGCGTTCGCGTTCGGCGTCTCCCAGTCCGGCCGGTTCCTGCGGCAGTTCCTGCACGAGGGCCGCAACGTCGACGAGGCAGGCTCGGTTGTCTTCGACGGCGTCTTCGCACATATCGCGGGTGCCCGGCGGGGCGAGTTCAACCACCGATACGCCCAGCCCTCGCTCACCCACCCGTCCGGCTTCTCGAACCTTCCCCCGTATGACACGACCAGCCTCCTCGCCCCCGCCCGCGCGGCCGCAGTCGCGGCCGGCAGCGATGCGGCGAACGACGACGCGGCGGGCAGGGGAGGGGCGGGCGACGGGACGAGGAGCGGTGAGGCGTCGAGCAGAGGCGAGGCGTCGAGCAGAGGGGCGGGCGTCCCCGGCGCGGTGCCGAAACTGTTTCTCACCAACAGTTCCTGGGAGTACTGGCGCGGCGACGGCGCGCTGGTGCACATCGACCCGGAGACCGGCGAGGACCTGCCGGACGACCCGGACACGCGCGTATACCTGCTGCGAGGCACGGACCACTTCGGCGCGATACCGCTCAAGGAGTTCATGCCGGCGGCGAACCCGACGCACACACACGACGTCGGACCGATTCTGCGCGCCCTGTTCGTCGCGCTGGTGGAATGGGTCCGCGTGGGCGTCGACCCGCCGGCCAGCGAGGTTCCCCGCTGGCGGGACGGAACGGCGTCGACGCGCGACGCCGTCCTGAAACGGTTCGCGGCCGCGGCCGACGGCGCTGCCGTCGCCAGCGGCGCTGCCGCCGTCGGCGACGGTGTGCGGATCCCGGATCTCGGCGCGCTGAACGTCACCAGGGACATGGATCTCGGCCCTGACGCGGGACGCGGTGTCGGCCGCTGGCCGCCGGTGTTCGGCGCGGCGAAGCCGGCGGTGGTCGCCGCGGTCGACGCGGACGGCAACGAGACCGCGGGCGTCGCGCTACCCGTCGTCGCGGTTCCGGTCGCGGCCTACACCGGTTGGAACCCGCGCCGCCCCGTCGACGGACTGCCGAACCCGTTGTACGAGTTCCTCGGCAGCAGACTGCCCCTGCTCACCCGCCCGGTGCTCCCGACGCGCGATGCCTACGAGTCGGCGGTCCGTGCCGCCGCCAGGCGGCTGGTCGAGTCACGTTTCCTGGTCGCGGACGACGTGGAGCTCGTCGTCCGCGAGGCGCTCACCGTCTATGACCGTGCGGGTGTCTAGGAAATCGTCGAACGGACGCGGCCCGGGTATGCGCGGTACGGGGGGAACCATGCACACCCGGGCCGGCTGGCGGCCAAACTACACCAGAACCATCGAGGAGGTTGACCGGCGCCGCTGACCGACCGTTGTGGCCGGGACTCCGAGCCTCGGCGGCACCCACAGAGCCTCCGGTGGCACCGGGCGTCAGCGGCGCTGCGTGTGCACGGCGCCGGGCCCCGCCGCTGGTGGTCAGGCCCGTCCTGGACGGGCTGTCTTCCAGGACGGGGCGGCACCTCTAGGACGGGGCGGCGACGCTCGCGCGCTGGGCCAGGAGGGTCCGCTCGTTCTGGCGGACCTCGACCGCCAGGGCGAAGTCGCGGTTGTCCAGGGCCTCGTCCTTCGCCTCACGCAGGGCCGCTATCTGGGCGTCGAGGTCGCCAGAGACCGAGTCCAGCAGAGTTGGGCCCGGATAGGGCAGGACGCGCAGCGCGACCAGCGTCCGCCGGCGTGCCTCGTCCCGGTTGAGCCGCAGCCGGTCGAGGATCTTGGCGCCCTCGCCGCCGTCCTCGCGCAGCAGGCTGAGCAGGATGTGCTCCGGGCCGACGTAGGAATGCTCGGCCGCCTTCGCCTCGAGCCGCGCGCGTTCCAGGATCCATTCGGCCCGCTGGGTGAAGGACAGGCGGCGGTCGCGGCGAGCCTTCCCGCGCACGGCGGCCGGCCTCGTCAGGCCGCGGCCGACGATGGCCTCGACCTCGGAGCGGGCGCGTTCCAGGGTGACGCCGAGGGAAGCCAGCACCTGGGTTCCGGCGCCGGCGCGCCGGTTGAGCAGGGCGAGCAGCAGGTGCTCGGTGCCGATCTGGTCGTGGCCAAAGCCGAGGGCCTCCTCCTGGGCGACAATGAGCAGACGGCGGGCAGGGTCATTGAACATGTCATGCATCGGTGAGCTCCCCGGTGCGGCGTCCCCCCGACCGCCCCATGGCAATTGATCATCTGTTGTTATTCCATTCTCCTGGACGGCGGGGCCCCGTGTGGGCGGTAAGGCTGAAATGCCCCGCCTCAGACGGTGTCGAGATGTGGCCCAGCCGAGTCGTTCGAGGGCGGGTCCGACGGCGGTCTGGCGGTGCTGGTGGACCGCCCGCGCGATACCGTTGATCGCATGACGTCACCCGTAGACAAGGGGGCTGTGCTCCGCATCGCCCCATGAGCGGCGCATCCGTGCGTACGCCGGCCGAGCTGCGCCGGCTTCGCCGCCAGCGGCCGCATCACTGCTGGAACCACCTGGTGGCCGCGCCGTTGTGGCCAAAGCATGGCGTCAATCTGGGCACGCTGCTGCGCACCTGCGACGCTGTCGGGGCCTGTCTCGCCGTGCCGCGCCGGCCGTCCTGGATCTCCGAGGCGCTCGCCAAGGGAAACACCCTGCGCCACCGGTCATGCGTGCACCGCGTGGCTGATCCGCTCGACTGGCTCGCCGCCCAGCGCGCCGCCGGAGCGGCGATCGTCGGAGTGGAGCTCGCGGAGGGCTCGATCCGCCTCGGCGACCTGCCGGCGGCGGGCGGCCGCACCGTGATGGTGCTCGGCCACGAGGGCACCGGAATTCCCGACGGCGCCATGCCCCTGCTGGACACGGTCGTCGAGATCCCCATGGTGGGCACCGGACATTCGCTGAACGTCGCCGTTGCCGGCTCGCTCGTCCTCTACCGCCTCGCGGGCCTCCTTTGACGCCTTCGCCCCGGCGGGCTTCGCCCTGCCGGACGCCACGATCAGGGGCGCGCGCCGCGACGCGTCCGCCTTCCGGTGGCTCGCTGGACTGATACGCCAAGTAGTTGTGTGCATACGGCTGAGGTGGCCGCTGGCGGGTGATCGGGGGCGGGCCGGTGTGGATCGCCGAGCCCGCGGCGGGTGTCCGCCAGCTCGGCCTCTGCCCGGACGGCGATGTGTGGCAGGCAGGCGTGCCTATACACCCGCTGATCCAACACACATAGATGGCGTTGCTGTGAAGCGTGTTGGTTCAGCGTGCCGATAGGCGTGGCGACGCACCACGGTTCGGTCTTTGGCGAGCTCCTCGGGCGCGGGCTGACCAGCATTTCCCTGCGGGTGGGCGGTCCGAAGAGGCGGCTACGGGCGTAGGTCCCGGTCGCCTCGGTGGTCACAGCCTGTTTTGCCGGCCCGTGGCGACCGTCGCGGCCATGGCCGGGCCAGCCGAGACGGTCGGGCCAGCCGGCGAGGTCGGGCCAGTCGAAGCGGTCGGGGCGGTCGGCGTGGTCGGGCCGCGGTGTTCCTGACGTCGTTCCTGGCGTCGCCGACGCCAGCGGAGGGGGATCGGCACGGTTCGGGTCGTCGAGCCAGACAGGACGCCGCCGACGACCAGTGCGGCGCCGGCGATCTCGAGCGCGGTGACGTGCTCGCCGAGAACAAGGGCCGAGGTCGACAGGCCGACGACGGGGACGAGCATGGAGAACGGTGCGACGAGCCCGGCGGGATGCCGCGCCATCAGCCAGCTCCAGAGACCCGAACCAAGCAGGGTGCCGATCAGCACGGTGTAGGCGAGCCCGACCAGCGCTCCGAGCAGGTGCCCCGTCGTGGAGAACGCGGCGCCGATCCGGTGCGGGCCCTCCACCAGCAGCGAGAGGCCGAACATCGGGATCGGCGGCACCACCGACATCCAGAGGGTCAGGTGGAACGGGTTGGATGCCTTCGCCCGGGCGTTGCAGATGTTTCCGATCGCCCAGCCGAATCCGCCGGCCAGCACCAGCAGGAACGGCCCGATCGCCGCCGTGTGTGACCGTTCCCAGCCGACGACCGCGAGCCCGAGCACCGCGACCGCCAGGCCCGCGAGCCGCCGCGGCGTAACCCTGTCGCCGAACAGCGACACCCCCAGCAGCACCGTGAACGGCGCCGATGACTGAAGCACCAGGGAGGCAAGCCCTGGCTGGATCCCCGCGTGCATCGCCCAGTACAGGAACAGGAACTGCAACGTCCCGAAGCCGAGGCCATAGCCGAACAGCCACCGCGCCGGCACCCGCGGACGGGGCACCAGTAGCAGCGTCGGTACCGCGATGATGGCGAACCGCGCCGCGGCCAGCAGGAACGGCGGGAAGTGTTCGAGCGACGCGTCGATGGCGAGGAAGTTCAGGCCCCAGGCGACCGCGACGATCAGGGCGAGGAGGCGGTGACGGGGCGGCATACCGCGACTGTCGCGGACAACGAGCTGTAAGAACAAGTGAAACTAATACGTATATACCTGTAGGTCTCCTACAAGGTCGGTAGTCTGGCGGCGTGGACGTCCGCCATCTGGACCTGCTGTGCGAGCTCGCCGCGCGCGGCAGCGTCACCGCGGTCGCCGCGGCCACCCATCGCACCCCGTCCGCCGTCTCCCAGCAGTTGCGCACCGCTCAGCGCGAGTTCGGCGTCCGGCTCGTCGAGCCGCACGGCCGGGGGATCCGGCTCACCGAGGCCGGCCGGCTGCTGGCCGACGCCGGCCGCGACGTCGCCCGGGTACTGGCCGAGGTGCAGGCGCGGTTCGACGAGTTTCGCGGTGAGCCCGCCGGCGTCGTACGGGTGGCCGCCCTTCCGAGCGCCGCGACGTTCCTGCTCCCGGACGTGCTGGCCGAGCTTGAGACGACGGCGGTCCGGCTGGAATGCGACGACGTGGACCTCGCCGAGCACGAGTACGCCGCGCTGGTGACCGACTACGACATCGTCATCGGTCACAGCCTCGGGAAGGGGCCGCCGCCGGGCGCCGACGGCCTCGTCACCGTGCCGCTTGCCCGTGAACCGCTCGACATCGCGATGCGCGTCGGTCATCCGTTGGCCCGCCTGGAGCAGGTGGCGGCCGACGACCTCGTCGAGGTCGAGTGGTACGGCGTTCCGGTCGGCTACCCGTTCGACACCGTCCGGCTGGCCGTCGAGGAGGTGACCGGGCGAGGCGTGTCCGTCGTCCAGCGGCTGCGCGACAACCGGCTGGTCGAGGCCCTTGTCGCCCGCGGCGACCGGGTCGCCGTCCTGCCGCGCTACACCACACCGACCGGCGGCGCGATCACCTTGCGCGAGATCGCCGGCATCGAGACCGCCCGCTACCTGATCGCGCTGCTACGCCCCGACCGCGCGGAACGTCTCGTCGTCCGCCGCGCCCTCGCCAGCTTCCGCCGCCACGCCGCCACCGTCGCCGGCCGCCCTACCTAACGGTCCCGCCACCGACAGGCGGCCGGCGACAAGGGCGTAGACGCACACCGGCAATCCCTTCATGCAACTCAGCGACCACCAGTGACGGCGCATCAGCGCTGTGCCAACCTAGCCACCTCGTCAGCCCGGACTCAGCCGAACCACCGTCATATGCCAGTGCCCGGAACCACGTGGGGAGCAGGGTCCTGCCGGATCACGAAGCCGGGGTTCCTGCCGGATCGCGAAGCGATCTGGAGGTCTGCTGGGAGGTCTGGGGCGCGGAGCTCCCGGCCGCGGGAGCGCTCAAACCTCGATGGGCGGGAGGAGGCCGAGGCTGGCCGTAACGGCGCCGAGCTCGAAGCGGCTGGTCACGTTGTGCGCCTCGTAGAGGTCGGCGACGTCCCGGCGGACGGTCCGGATGGTGACGCCCAGCTGGGTGGCGATCACGTGGTCGGTGTGGCCCTGCGCCAGCAGCGCGAGCACCGCGTTCTGGCGGCGCTGCACGGCGGGGTCCGCGGCGGGCGGGGGCGCCGCCAACGGCTGCGCGTCGCGGTGAATGCGTTCGATCATGTCGGCGAGGATGGCGAGCAGGCTGGGGGCCTCGACGACGAGCGCCCCCCGGTCCAGGTTGTCCGGGTCGACCGGCAGGATGGCCGCGCGGGCGTCGGCCACGACGGCCCGCATCGGCACCTGGGTGCTCTGTCGGACCCAGCCCAGCGGAGGCAGCCGCCGCGTCCCGCTGGCCGCGCGGGCGGCCGCGACGTACTCGGGCGCCCACACGGAGGCGACCCGTACCCCACGCTCCACCGCGCGCGCCATCCCCCACACCAGGTCCTGGATGTACTGGACCTGCCCCGGGCCGGCCGGGCTTGGCCCGCCGAGCAGGAAGTGCACCTGGGACTCGGCGTTCTCGACCAGCTCGGCGATCTTCAGCAGGATCTGGTGGTGATCGAGGATCGTGACGACCCGGTCGTGGGGGCCTGGGCGGCGCCGGCCGGCCAGGTAGTCCGCGAACAGCCCGCTTCGGTATAGCGCCGCGCGCTGTTCGACCATGACCGAGCGGGTGGCCTCCAGCTCGACGCGTTCGGCCGCGTGCTCCGCCTCGAGCACCAGCGCCGGGTCCTGGGCCTCCCACGTGTCGCCGACGAGGCGCAGCAGGCCGCGCTGCGTCTGCCGGTGCACCTCGGCCTGGACCTGTGCCACCGGCCGGCCGACCCATTCGGCCAGCGACTCGATGTCGGAGTAGCGGTGCCCGGCGGCCGCCCGGTAGACGGCGACGCCGAACTCGTCGAGACCGAACAGCTTCTCCAGCAGCACCAGGCGTCTCCCTCCGTAGGTGGCACGGCACGGGTTCGAGGTGGGGCGGGGCGGGACGCGGGAGGACTGTTTCGGCCGGTCCACGACCGGCGTGGCTGCCCCGCTACGCCTGGTCGAAGGGCTGTGCGGGGCAGGCTACACCAAGACACGAGTACGGACTATCCAGGTGAGGGGGCTTCAATGACCCCAATAGGACGCGTGTCCCACATAGGACGGTCCTCGCTGACCCCTATAGGACGCGTGTCCCACATAGGACCGTGCCAGCTGACCCCTATAGGACGCATGTCCCACATAGGACCGTTGGCTCACCTATCGGCGCCGTCCGGGGCGGGCTAGCTTTTGCAACGCCGCCGGAGCTCGGGACGGCACCCGCAATCAATGGCGACAAAGGGGTGCCGCCTCGCCGCAGCCACGACCCCCTCCGTTCCTGTCGGTGCCGTCGGTGCACCCCCCTCCTGTGCCGGCGCGGCTCCGGCGGCCCTGACCCACCCGCCCGCAATGCCCACCCCGTCGAATTCCGATCCCACCCCTCTGGGCCCCGCTACTCCGATCACGTCTCACATCCTGACCCTGTTCTTCACCCACTGACCCGGGTCCCCAATGTCGTCGTGCCGCATCCGCCGATGGGAGCGAGATGGAGAACTGGCCGGTTCGGTACCGGCTGGCGGTCGCGCTGGTCGTGCCGCTGCTGGCGCTCGCTGGGCTCGCCACGCTGCTCGTGACCGGGCAGGTGGGCGCGGCGCACGCGGCGAGCCGCAGCGAGTCAGCCGCTCAGCTGACTATCAAGGTGAACGCCCTGGTCCGGGCGTTGTCCCAGGAGCGTTACGCGTCGCTGTCCTACATCGGCTCGGGCTACCGGGTCCTGCAGGCGGAGACGGTGGCCGCCCGGCCCCAGGTGGACCGGGCGTACGGCGACGTGAAGACGTTCGCGGCCTCGCTGCCGGACGACGAGCGCCTGCGTGCCGCCGTGACGACCGCTGAGACCCAGACCGACAAGCTGGTCGCCGAACGCCGCAAGATCGACGCGCACCAGTACGCCGTGGACGCCGGCCAGAACCTCTACAACGGCATCGTCCGCGCCTGGCTTGCCGTCACGCCTGCCCAGTCCGGCGTCGGCACCACCGACCCCGAGGTGGTCCGCACCGTCGCGGCCCTGACGGCGATCAGCAACGTCACCGAGCAGTCCGCCCAGCAGCGCGGCTACGTCAGCATCCTGGTGATCCTCAAGCATCTCGACTCCAACAACTTCGGTCTCATCCGCGCCGCGAGCGGCGCCGAGGCCGCCTGGGTCGGCCAGTTCGACGTCTACGCCGACGCCGGCCAGCGCCAGCTCTACGACCAGGCCGTCGGTCCGACGCTCGGCCCGGTGACCTCCCTGCAGGACCGCGCGCTGCGCGAGGCGCAGAGCGAGCAGCCGGTCGACGTCACGCCGACCGACTGGCTCGCCGCCGCCAACGCCAAGATCGACCAGCTGCGCAACGTCGAGGCCCAGATCACCCAGGACCTGTCGGACCGCAGCAGCGCGCTCGTCTCGACGGCGCGGACCCGAGCCTGGCTGGCCGGTCTGCTCGCCGGGGTCGTGATGATCCTGACGCTCGCGGTGTCGGTCATGATCGCGCGCCGGTTGGCCCGGCAGCTGCGGGCGCTGCGGGAGGACGCCATCGACATGGCCGAGCAGCGGCTGCCCGCGGTCGCCGCCGCGATCCGCGACCGCAGGCCGGTGGACGCTGACATCGGCCGCGACGACGGGACGCGCGGTCCCGCCGACGAGATTGGCGACGTCGCCCGGTCGCTGCGCGAGGTGTACTCGGCGGCCGTCCAGTCGGCGACGGAGGTCGCGGCGCAGCACTCGCTGTCGGCCTCGATGCGCAACCTGGCGCGGCGCAGCCAGACGCTGATCCACCGCCAGCTCAAGCTGATCACGGACCTGGAACGCGACCAGCAGGACCCGGACATGCTCGATCGGCTGTTCCGGCTCGACCACCTGGCGACCCGCATGCGCCGGGAGGTCGAGGGCCAGATCGCCCTGTCGGGCGGCCGGCCGAGCCGGGTGTTCCGCTCCCCGGTGAAGCTGGTCGACGCGCTGCGCGCGGCGGTCGCCGAGGTGGAGGCGTACACCCGGGTCGAGGTCAGTACCACGATCGACATCCGGATCGTCGGCCCGGTCGTCGGCGACGTCATCCACCTGCTCGCCGAGCTGGTGGAGAACGCCACCCAGATGTCGCCGGAGAACACCGTGGTCACGGTGTCCGGGAGCCCGGTCGGCACCGGCATCGCGGTCGAGATCTCCGACCGTGGCATCGGGATCCCGACGAACACGATGACCGAGCTCAACGCCCGCCTCGCCGACCCGCCGCCGTTCAACCCGGAGCAGCAGGGCGACAAGCTCGGCCTGTGGGTCGTCGCGAACCTGGCGGCCCGGCACGCGATCGACGTGCAGCTGACCCGCAGCGCCTACGGCGGCGTCACCGCGGTAGTGCTGCTGCCCTCCGAGGTGCTCGTCGACGACAGCACCGCGGTGCCACCCGTCGTCGACGACCCGCTGCGCGCGGCGCTCGACCGGATCTCCGCCCTGGAGCGCCTCGACGCCGTCGGGGTGGGCTACGAGAACCCGTTCGCGGTGAACACCGGCGGTCTGGCCACCACGGGGGCCGCGGCGAACGGCGACGACCTCGCGGACGACGGGGCGTACCTCGACGGTCTCGACGTCGGCTACGACGCGGACCCGTCACAGGTCCTCAGCGTGCGCGAGAGCTTCTTCCACCCACCGCCGCGCCGCGGCGACCACCTCGGATCCGGCGAGGGCATCCCGAACGGCGCCGGCGGCCCTGGCCCGGACGGGGCGGGCTCCGACGAGGCGGACGAGGTGGGCGCCGGCACGACGGGTCCGACGCTGTTCGACGCGGTCCGGGCGGACTGGGGCAACACGCTCGAGCTGCCACCGATCACGGTCGGCTCGCCGGGCCCATCCACCCAGCGCCCACCGGCCCCGCCCAACAACCCGCCAGCCCCGCCGCGCACCCCGCCACCGTCGCCAGTCCCGTCGGCCGCGTCGGCCCCACCGGCGTCGACCGCGCCGCCCCTGCCCGCCAGGCCGGCCGCGCCGGCGGGAACGAGGCCGCCGGTGCGCCCGGCGGCGCCGGCCGGACTGTCCGCGCCGAAGATGCCGCCGCCGGCGGGACCGGGCGCGTCAAGGCCGGCCCCACCGCCGTTCGCGCCGCGCCCGCAGGCTCCGCCCACCCCGGTGGGCGCGGCCGGCCCGGCGGGGCCCCCGGCCATGGCGGGAGTGACCAGTCTTGCCGGAGCGGCCGGCCTGGTCGAGCCACCGCTCGGCCACCTGCCGCACCGCCGCCGCGGCGAGCACCTGTCCGCGGAGCTGCGCGGCGGCCGGCGCTCGGCCGCCCCGGCGACGGCGAGCGCCAAGAACGCCAAGAACGCCGGGCCGGACCCCGAGAAGGCCCGCAACCTGGTGACCTCATTCCGGGCCGGCTTCCGTCAGGGCCTTCCTGGCGACGACGAAAGGATGGGCGATGCCTCCCACCGGTAATCTCGGATTCCTGCTGAACGATCTGGAGAGACGTATCTCCGACGTTCAATGGGCGGTAGCACTGTCCTCGGACGGCCTGCAGCTCGCCCGTTCCTCCGGGCTTTCTCGGGAAGGCGGCGACCACATCGCGGCGGTCGCGTCCGGATTCCGCTCGCTCGCGCTCGGCGCGTCCCGGTACATGAGTGGCGGGGACGTCCGCCAGACGATTGTGGAAATGGACGACGGCTACCTGTTCGTCGCCGCGATCGGCGAGGGGTCCTGCCTGGCGGTCGCCGCCTCGGCCGCCGCGGACCCGGGGATGATCGCCTTCGAGATGGCCAGACTCGTGACGCGCGCCGGCCAGGTCCTGACCCCGCCGATGCGCGTCCAGGTCTGACGACGGGGGGTGCGCCGTGCCACGGGACGACGAGGAGCTGCCCGACGAGGCAGCCGGACCGGTCGTCCGCCCGTACGCCGTGACCGGCGGGCGTACCCGGCCTCATAGCGCGTTGGAACTGGTCGCGCTGGTGGCGACCACCACCCGTGGGGTGGCCGTCGCGCGGCGCCCACCTGCCGGCATGCCCCCCGAGCAGCGTGAGATCGCCTTCCTGTGCCGTCAGCTCCAGTCCGTCGCCGAGATCTCGGCGCGCCTTGACCTGCCGCTGGGTGTCGCCCAGGTGCTCGTCGCCGACATGGCCCGCGACGGTCTCGTGGTCGTGCACCGGCCCGAGCGCCCCGACTGGCGGCCCGATTCCGAACTGCTCCGAAAGGTGCTCGATGGCCTTCAGCGGCTCTAACGGCCCGACCCGCCCGGGTGGCCCCCCGATCGGCCCGGCCGGAGGGGAGGCCGACCCGGACGTCACCACCACCCCGTTGAAGATCATCATCGCTGGTGGCTTCGGGGTCGGTAAGACAACGTTCGTCGGCTCCGTCAGCGAGATCCCGCCGCTGACGACCGAGGCGCACATGACCGCGGCGAGCGTCGGCGTCGACGACACCAGCAGGATCGCGGGGAAGACCACGACGACCGTCGCGATGGACTTCGGTCGGATCACGCTGCCCGAGCAGGACGTCGTCCTCTACCTGTTCGGCACCCCCGGCCAGGACCGCTTCTGGTTCATGTGGGACGAGTTGACGCTCGGCGCCGTCGGCGCGGTCGTGCTCGCCGACACCCGCCGCCTGACCGACTGCTTCGCCGCGATCGACTTCTTCGAGGACCGGAAGCTGCCCTTCGTCGTCGCCGTCAACCAGTTCGACGGCGCCCTCGTCCACCCCGTCACCGACGTGCGGAAGGCACTCGACATCGACCACCCGGTGCTCATCTGCGATGCCCGCCACCAACCGTCCACCCGGTCGGCGCTCATCGCCCTCGTCCGCCACGCGCTGGAGGCGACCCTCGCCGAAGAGGCCCGCGCCGCCCAGTCCCAGCCAACCCCGCAGAGAACGTGACACCAGGAGTGGGCCCCCGGGCGCGCGAGGCCTCGTCGTCGCCGCGCACCGTCTGGCTCTAACCCTCGAGGGAGGGCGAGTAACGATGAAGCCGCCGACACGGTCGATGCCCATGGCACCGCCGGTGATGCCCGAGTACCCCGCGCTACCGCTGACGCTGACCGTCATCGAGATGGAGGTCGACGTCGACCGGGCCCGGTTGATCGACGCCGACGAGCCGGGCGGCGACGCGCTGCCCGCCGTCGTCGTGCGGATGCCGGCCTACGTCGCGGGCGCGCTCGCCAAGGTGCTCGACACCTGGGCGATCGTGTGCCAGGCGGCCGGCTCCGACGACACGACCGAATGGGTGAGCGCCGCCCACGCCCTCCTGCTCGCCGGCCGAGAGGCCGCCGACGGCATCCCGTACCCCGAGCTGTCCGACCTGCGCCATGCCATCCCGGACACCCTCGCCGGGTACCCCGCCGACGGCGCCGTCGCCGCTCCCGTCGCCCCGCTGCTTCCGCCGGTTCTGCCGGTCCCGCCGGTTCCGCCCGTCCCGGCCATCCCGTCGCCGCCGTCGGCCGCCGGGATGCCCGCCGAGCCGGCGGCCTCGGTCGGCCGCGCGGACGACCACCGCGTCACCGGCCGGCCCCTCGGTCAGCGCGCCCCTGCGGCTGTCGAGCCGCCGGCCGCCGGCCGGCGCGGCGACGGCCGCCGAAGTCGCCAGGGTCCCCGAGGGCGGGCGCGGGACGGCCACGGTCAACGAGCCGCGCCCGGCCGCCAGCGCCGTCGACGGTCGCCGCGTCAGTGGGCTCACCGGCCCGCACGGCGGCGGCGACGCCGCGAGAAGCCCCGTCGCCGGCACGCTCGTAGACGGGCGTCGTTCCGGTGACGAGTGCGCGTGACCTGCGTGTCGACCCCACGGTCGCCGCGCTGCTGCCAACCGATCTGCTCGCGGCCCTGCGCCGCGGGCCGCATCCCAGCACCTATCGGTGCCCGGTCTGTGAGGGCGAGGGCGATCTCGCGATGGGTGACGCGACGTCGGTAGTGCTGCGCCGCTACCCGCACCGTTTCGTGCGGCGCATCCAGCTCGTCCACGCCGACTGCGCGCAGTCCACGGTCACCGTCGCGCCGCCGGTCCTCGCGGACGCGGAGCTCGCCGCCAGCGGGTCGAGCATCGTCTACGCGGACCTGCTGGGCATCGGCACCGCGGCGCTCACCGGCTGCCGACCGCAGCCGCTCCTGTCCGTCGACGATGACGACGACCTGATGACGACCGACCCACGCGCCTCCGGCGATCCGGGCCGGCTGCGGCCAGGGGAGCTCATCGACCCGGCGGTGTCCCACGCGCTCGCGACCGGGCTCGCGCTGCACACGTCGCTGCGGGTCGACCCGCCGTTCGTGGCCGGCTGGACCGTCCGGATCGGCCCGACCCTGCTCGACCTGATCCACCCGAGGGCCGACGGGCGGCAGGGGATCGAGCGCCTGCGCCACACGATCCCGGCGGAATGGCGTGCCGCAGTGCGGGCCGCCGGGAACCAGGTGACCCTGCTCGTCGGCCGAATGGGCCTGTCCACCGCCGTGCGCGCCCCGTACCTGCCCGCGCCCCGCCCGCCGTCACCAACCCCGCCGTCCCCATCCTCGCCGGGCGGTCCCTCGACCGTCCCGGCCCGGCGGCCCGCCAGGCCGCGCGTCGCCTCGGCGACGTCGCCGGCGGCCACGTTCGCGGTCCTGTCGGCCGTCAGCGCCGGCCGGGTCGCCGCCGGCCGGGTCACCGTCGCCTGGGCAGGCCCGGATTGAAACCCACCGACGTGCCCATGGCCAAACGGGCCTCGACGCCGCGCGCGCCGGCCAGCGCACCACCGCGTCCGGCCGCCGGGCGGCCACCGCTCGCGCCCGCCGGCCCGCCACCGCTGGCGCCGCGACGCACCCGCCGCGCTCCGCTGTTCCTCGTCGGCGGTCTGGAGGGCCCACCGCATCCGGGCCTCCCGCTCGCCGGAGCGCTCAGCATCAGCACCGTGTGCCGCGGGCTCGACCTGCCCGGCCGGGACGGCGCCCGCCCGCCGCTCGACGACGTGCGCGCGATGGCGGTGCACCTGCTGCCGGCGGTGCTGCTCGACCAGCCGGGAGGCGGCCCCTACCAGCTGGGCGGGTACGGGTTCGGCGGAGTCGTGGCCTACGAGCTGGGCCGGCTGCTGCGCGGCCTCGGCCAGCAGGTGGCCCGGGTCTTCCTGTTCGACGCCGCGCTGCCGCTGCCCGGCCAGGACCCGCCGGCCGACAACCCGACGTTGGCGGTCCGCGAGCTCGCCCGGATGCGCCACGTGGCCTGCGTCTGGCAGGGTGCCTGCCGCTGCGGCGTCGACCACGCGGTGCCGCTCAGCCTGCAGGGCGCCGCGATCGCCCGCGCGCTCGGCGGCACCGACCCCGACGGCTACGAGGACCATCTGCTCGCCGCCGTCGACACCTACTCGGCCGCCGTGCGCGCCTACGCGGCCTACCGGCCGCCGCCGTCGGACCTGCCCGTGGTCCTCGTCCGCCCGGCCAACACGGCGAACCCGTGGGGCCTGCCGTCCCAGCTGCGCCTGTCCGCGTCACCAGGTCTCGGTTGGGAGAACGCGGACATCGCCGACCTGACGACCGCCGTCATCCCGGGCGACCACATCACGATGTTCGCCAACCCGTACCTGTGGGACGTCGCCACGATCGTTCAGCGTTACCTGCTCGTTCCCCAGCCCGGCCCGCGCTCCAGGCCCGCCCCCCGCCCCGCTCCCGTCGCGCCGGTCACTCCGGTCACTCCAGTCGGGCCGGTAGCGCCGGTCGGTGCGGTCGGTTCGCTGGCAACTCCCGCGAGCCCGCCGCCGGCTCCCGCGGGCCCGACGGCGCCGCCGACGCGCCCGACGGCGCGGCCTGGCCCGATCACCGTCGCCATGGCCACGGCCACGGCGGTACCGGACCGGAGTGGTGATCCTTTCGTGGTCACGAGCCAGTCGCGGCGATCGTCCGCGCAGGTCAGCCCGCGGTTGGGGGGTTGGCCTGCGCCGGGGTGACGGGGTAGGTCGCGGCGAGCGCGGCCCAGCCCTGCGGGACGGCGCCCAGGCCGGCGCCCGTCTCCGGGTTCCAGTACTCGGCGAAGCCGGAGACGAGCGCGGCGCGGTGGCTGGCGTCGGCGATCGCGTCGGCGAGCGTGTTCGCCTCCCAGCGGCGGGCGGCCTGGTGGAGCATGTAGTTCAGCTGTGGCCAGGCGGGGCCGCGCCAGTACTGCTCGGGCTGGTAGCGGGGATGGTCGGCGGGCACGAATCGCGAGCCGAAGGGGGCCGCGTAGCGACCGGTGTCCTCCGCCTGGGCAAGCGCGAGCCGGGCCCGCTCCGGGTCGGCGGTGACGAGGGCCGGCATGAGCCCGTCGAGCGTCGGCAGGGCGGCGCTCGGGCCACCGCCGACGATCGGCTTGTCCACCCAGTGGTGCTGCTCGGCGTCCCACAGGATGCCGTCGATGGCCGCAGCCAGCCCATCGGCACGGCGGCGCCATTCCTGCTTGCCGGTGAGCGCGGCGAGCTCGCCGGCCGCGTGCGCGGCGAACGCGTTGATGGCGGCCGGGGCGACGACGAACTCCCGTGACCAGACGGCCGCGCCCTCCTCGTCGAACTTCGTCGCCTCCGCCAGCTGGTGGTCGAAGATCGTGTACGGCAGCCGCGACCAGGACGACCGTCCGATCCAGTCGTCGAACCGTGGCGAGTCGTCCGACCCGGACTCCCACGGATGAACGATGAACAGCAGCCCGTCCGCCGTCATCCGCTGGTTCCACAGATAGTCCAAAGCGCGCTCGATCCGCTCGAGCGTGCCGGGCACGAGCGTCAGCCCGCGCGCGGTGAGCACTCGGGCGGCATGGGCGTAGATCGGCGGCTGGGTGTAGGAGGAGCGGTCGGCCAGCGGGCCGCTGCCCTCCGACGGCTCGGCGTAGCGCATGTGCGGGACGAAGCCGCCGGGCAGCTGCGCGTCCAGGCACGAGGCGAGCTCCATCGCCCCGCGCGGGTCACCGAGCGCGGCCCACGAGATCGAGTGGAAGCACGAGTCCCACAGCCACAGGTGCGGGTACACGTCCGGGTTCGGCACGCAGTAGCCATCGCGCCAGCACTGCTCCAGCACCGCCGCCGCACCGTCGTGCACACCCGGGACCATGCGTATCAGGCTAGCCCTCCCAGCGGGCCGTACCCTGACGGCGCCGTAAACGCCCGGCGACGGCGCGGCCGGACGAAACAAGGCGAGGCGAGGCCGGTGACGCTCGCCAGCCCGGTGCCGCCAAGTCCCGCTCGATGACGTTCGATCCGGCGGCTCTCCGTGGCGTCCGGTGGTCAGCGACTGTCTGACGGTTACCTACGGGGCGGCTCGCCAGCGGTTTTGGGCCGTGGACCGAGGGACCAGGCCGCGAGAGCGCCGGTGGCGCCCGTGGCCACGCCGGCTGTTCGCTCGGCGCGCCCGCATGATCGTGCCCGTCGTTGACCTGGGCCCGCGGGCGCGGCTAGCGTCGGAGGCGTCCTCGGGTATCTACCTCCAGCGTCGGAACGGCGGCCCGGTTACCCAGCCCCGGTCGCCAGCCCTGGCCTCCCAGCCCTGGTCACCCAGCACCGACCTGGAGACGCGATGGACTCCACCGCCGTTCCCGCCATTCCTGCCGCGCGGGTACCCGTGCTCGACCTTCCGGCGACCACCGCCGACACCCTGGTGGACGCGCTGCGACGGAACTCGTGCGTGTTCCTCACCGGCCTCGACGAGTTCTCCACCGGCGGCTCGTTCGGCGCTGACCTGACCGCGATGCTCGAGGCGTCCCAGGAGTTCTTCGCCCTCGAACCGGAGCAGAAGACGCCGGTGCGCTGGCCGGGCACGGGGGAGTGGGCCGGCTGGCAGCCGCTCTACGAGGGCGGCCCGGACGCGCTGCTGCTGGAGCGCTACGAGCTGGCGCTTCCCGATCCGGCGGCCTATGCCGACGATGCCGGGTGGGCGGCGTCGTTCCCCCTGTGGCCGAAGCGGCCGGCGCGGCTGACGGCGAGCTGGACGGCGTACTACCGGACGGCGCGGGCGCTGACGAACCGGCTCGTCGAGATGATCGGCGAGGCGCTTGGACTGCCCGTCGCGGACCTGCCCGCCTGGACGACGCGGCAGCACTCGAACCTGTGCGTCAACCACTACCTCGCCCAGCCGGAGGCCCCGGCTCCCGGCCAGACGCGGCAGCGCCCGCACGCCGACATCGGCGGGCTGACCCTGCTCTGGGCCGACGGCCGGTCCGGGCTGGAGGCTGCGCTCGGCGCGGACGGCGCCTGGGTGCCGGTCGACTTCCCGCCCGGCGCGATCCTGCTGCAGGCCGGCGACCTGCTGCACCTGTGGACCCGCGGCCAGATCCCGAAAAACCTGCACCGGGTCGTCAACCCGCCGCGCACTCCCGGCGCCGCGCAGACCGACCGCTACTCGGTCGTGTTCTTCCACCACCCCGACCTCGATACCTGGGTCGCCCCCGCGCTTCCCGCGTCCCCCGAGCGGACCGCGGCCGGCTCACCCACCGAGGACTCCGACTGCGCTGTCGAAGGCCGCTCCGCCACTGAAGGCCCGGGCGTAGGCGCCCGCGACCATGTCCTGGCCCGCCAGCGCGCCGCCTACACCCTCCCCTGACCCCCCAAGCCCCGCCGCGGGCGGCGCGCGAGACCCGATCGTGGCGGATGAGCGTGTCTCTACGCTCGTTCATCCGACACAGTGGCGAGGCATGCGGTCGGACTGTGTGAGATGGGCAAGCCCATGGGCTTGTTGAGATGACACGGTTGGGTCTCGGCGCGGGGGCATTGCTGTCGCTTGGCTGGTGGGCAGGCCCCCCGGCAGCCCGGCCGCTCCGCGAAAAGGCCTCAGGAGCCCGTACAGCCGTGTCCGATTCGTGGCGCACCGTAGCGGGGGTGCGGGGTCGGTCGACTGCCGGCCGTGGACTGCCGGTTGTAGTACCGGTCGGTCAGTCTCGCGGCGGAGCGGCCGCGCCCGGCGGAGCGGCCGCGCCCGCCCCGGTGGCGGCGGCCGTCGGGACGGCGGGCCTGCGGCGGCGCAGGGTTGAGCGGACCAGGAGGCCGGCGGCGAGTGCCCAGAAGGCGGCGCCGACGCTGGCGAGGGTGATGCCGCTGGCCGCGACGACGAAGGTGACGATCGCGGCCTGGCGGTCGTCCGGGTCGGCGAGGGCCGAGGTCAGGGACGAGGCGAGCGTGCCGACGAGGGCGAGGCCGGCGACGGCGGTGGTGACACCGGCGGGGGCGGCGGTCACGACGGTCACCAGGACCGTCGAGCCCAGGGCGAGGACGAGGAAGGTCCAGCCGGCGAGGTGCGCGACGAGCCAGCGCCGCTTTGGGTCCGGGTGCGCGTCGGGGCTCGCGGCGAGCGCCGCGGTGATCGCGGCCAGGTTGATCGCGTGGCCGCCGGCGAACGCGCCGACGACGGTGGCGACCCCGGTCACCGTCATCGACTCGCGCCAAGGAACGGCGTAGCCGTAGGAGGACAGCACCGCGACGCCGGGGACGTTCTGCGAGGCCATCGTGACGACGTAGAGCGGGATGGCGAGCGACAGCACCGAGGCCCAGGTCAGCGTCGGCGCGGTCAGCTCGACGCGTGGCAGGAGCGGCCCGTCGAGACCCCCGTGGCGGCCGAGCCAGATCCCCATGGCCACCACGGCGGCGGCGAATGCCACCGGCACCGCCCAACGCGGCGCGAGCCGCAGCAGCACCAGCCACGCCACGACCGCCGGCGCGACGAGCGCCGGATGGTCGACCAGCCCGTGGACCGGCGCCAGGCACAGCGTGAGCAGGATGCCAGCGAGCATGGCCTGCGCGATCGGCGCCGGGATCGACGCGATGAGCCCGCCGAGACGTGGCCACAGCGCCGTGAGCAGGATCAGTCCGCCGACGACGAGGAAGGCCCCGACGGCGGCCGGCCAGCCGCCGTCGACCGCGCCGGTCGAGGCGAGCAGCGCCGCGCCCGGGGTCGACCAGGCGAGCAGCACCGGCATCCGGTGCCGGCGGCTTAGCCACAGGGTCCCAAGCGCCTGGGTGACGGTGACGGCGAGCAGGCCCGAGGCTGCCTGCGTCGGGCTGGCCCCGACCGCGCGCAGCCCGGCCAGCACGACGACGGACGCGCTCGCGAACCCGACCAGAGCCACGACGACGCCCGCGCTGACCAGGTGGACGACCGGTACTCCGTCGACGACCGGCACTCCCGGAGCTGCGTGGTCGCCCAGCCCGGCCCGGTCGGGCAGCTCGCCCGACACGCCGGTCGTTCTGCCCGGGCTCGCTGTGTCGACGGCATCGACCGTGTCGGTTGGGCCGCTGGGCGCGTCGAGGTAGTGCTGTTCCATATACAGAACAGTACCTATCGATCGTTCTGAAAACAGAACGATCGATAGGCTGCCGGCCATGGAACCCGACGCCGCGGCCGCCGTCGGCGCCCGGCTGCGCGCGACCCGCCAGGCCAGTGGCCTGTCGCTGGGCGCGCTCGCGGCGCGGGCCCGGGTCGGCAAGGGGTCGCTGTCGGAGATCGAGAACGGCGCCCGCAACCCGACCCTGTCGACGCTCTACGCGCTCGCCGGGGCGCTCGGCGTTCCGCTCTCGACGCTGCTCGCCGAGCGTGGCGGTGCCGAGATCGCCTCCCCGGGCATCGGCGCGCGCCTGCTCGACGCGACCCGCCATCCCGACGGCACCACCGTCGAGGTCTACCTGCTGCACCTCGACCCGGGCGCCCGGCATGTCTCGACCGCGCACGGCCCCGGCGTCGTCGAGCACTTCCTCGTCACCCACGGCCGTGCCCGCGCCGGCCTGCCCGGCCAGGAGACCGAGGTCGGCCCCGGCGAGACCGCCGTGTGGGAGAGCAGCGCCGAGCATGGCTACCAGGCGCTCGGCCCCGCTGCCGTCGAGGCCGTCCTTACCATCCGCTCTCCGCCCCTCCCCGACCCGGACCGAGCCGGCTGAACGCGACATCGAGCGCCAGAAGCGCGAGCACCAGAAGCGGGCGCTGGAAGCTCGGGGGCGGCAACGCCCGAGCCCCTGAAGCCGCGAGGCCCCAGAGCCGCGAAGCCCTGAGGCCGCGAGGCCGCGAAGCCCCAAGAGCGGGGTAAGGCCCGGTGACGGGAAAGCCCCGGGTGGCCGGCCTCGATGGCCGGCCACCCGGGGCCTGCGCTCCATGCTCTAACCCGCGAGGGAGGCTCGCTTGCGGGCGAGGATGAGGGCGGTCGCGGCCGCGGCGACGGCGGTGACGGCGAGGGCCCAGCCGGTGGCGTACTCGGCGTGGCGGGTGGAGTGGCTGTTCTCGGCAGCCGTCAGGAAGATGGTGCCGACGGTGGCGATCCCGATGACCTGGCCGAGCTGCATGACGGTCAGCAGCAGGCCGCTGGCGTCGGGCGCGTTCTCGAACGGGACGTGCTGCAGGGCGACGGTCATGACGATCGGCATCACGCCGAGGCCCAGGCCGATCACGGCGGTGAGCACCTCGTAGCCGACGCCGCCGCCGGCGAGCGGGCCAACCCACAGGTAGGAGACCGCGGCCAGGGCGAACCCGGCCGGAACCAGGCGGCTGTGCCAGTGGCCCGGGAGCCGCTGCCAGTTGAGGCTGACCAGGGCGAACGCGGCGACGCACGGTATGAAGGCAAGCCCCGAGCCGAGCGGGCCCATGCCCAGGTCGCCCTGCAGGTGCAGCGTCGTGGTGAACAGGAACGCGCCCCAGGTTGCCGGCGCGAGCGTCAGCACGCCCATGGCTGGCAGCAGTCCGGGCGCGCGCACTACCGGGCCGGAGATCAGCGGCTGGCCGCCGCGGGCGGCGACGCGGCGTTCCACCACGGCGAACAGGCCGAACAGCACCACACCGGCGGCCATCGACGCGATGCACCACGCCGGCCAGCCCTCGTCGTGGCCGAGGATCAGGGGCAGCACGACGAGCAGTACGGCGGGGCTGATCACGAGCAGGCCTGGCAGGTCGAGGCTGACGCCGTGCCGCCCGCCGTCCCTGGGCAGGACGCGGGGGCCGATCGCGAGCAGCACCGCGCCGATCGGGACGTTGAGCAGGAACACCGGACGCCAGCCGGAGCCGAACAGGTCGGCGCTGACCAGCAGGCCGCCGGCCGCCTGACCGACCACGACGCCACCGGCGACGACGGCGGTGAAGAGGCCCAGCGCCCTGGCTCGGGCCGGGCCGGTGAACGTCCGCTGGATCATGCTCATGACCTGCGGGGTCATCAGCGCGGCACCGGCGCCCTGGACGAACCGGAATCCGATCAGCGCACCGGAGCCGGGCGCGAGGCCGCAGGCGCCGGAGGTGACGGTGAACACGGCGAGCCCGACGAGGAACGTCGACCGATGCCCGAGCATCGCGCCGAGGCGCGCGCCGGTGATCAGCAGCACCGCGTAGGAGAGCACGTAACCGGCGACGATGAGCTGCAGACCGGCGTCGGAGGTGCTCAGGTCGGTGCGCAGCGTCGGCAGGGCGACGTTGACGATGCTGACGTCCAGGATCGCCATGAACTGGCCCAGGAGAAGTACCGCGAGCGCGAGCCCGCCGCCGCGTCGGGCCGGTGTCGGGGCCGGGGCTGAGACCGGGGCCGCGGCCTCGCCGGTCCGGGTGCTCTGGGCCGGGAGCTGGAGGTTCGGGGCGAGGCGGAGTTCCGGCGGTTGGGAACGAGGCTGGGCCGTGGGTTGCTGAGGTGCGCGGGGGGGGACGAGCTGCAGGTCCGCGGGGGTGCGGGCCTCGACTGGCCCGCCCGGGGCCGGGTTGGGCACCTGATGCCCGGCCATCTCGGTCGTCTCTGTCATGGTTGTCAGCCTGCGCCCCGATGGATACCAGTAACGAGAGCCTGCTCATACTGGTACTGACAGCACCAGGCACGGCGGACCGTCGTCAGGCAACCTGGAGGGCGTGAGCATGGCGCAGCCGATGGAGATCGAGCACCCGCCCACGGCGCCCCGGCAGCGGCGGCCGGGGGAGCGGCCCCTTGGCGAGGCACGGCGGCCCGGGACGCTGGCGAACGAGCGCCGCGCGGAGCTGGGGTCGTTCCTGCGCAGCCGGCGTGAGCGCGTCACCCCCGAGGACGTCGGCATGCCGCCCGGCCCCCGCCGGCGCACTCCCGGGCTTCGCCGCGAGGAGGTCGCCCAGCTCTCCGGCGTCGGCGTCACCTGGTACACCTGGCTCGAGCAGGGGCGGCCGATCAACGCCAGCGTCCAGGTGCTCGGCGCGGTGGCGCGGACGCTGCGGCTCGACGTCGCCGAGCGCGAGCACCTGTTCCGGCTGGCCGACGTGCCACAGACGGCGGCCGCCCCGGACGAGCCGCAGGAGGCGACGCGGGACCTGCGCGTCATCCTGGACGGCCTCGACCCGCTGCCGGCCTCGCTCGTGAACGCCCGCTCCGACGTGCTCGCCTGGAACGACGCCTACGCGGCGATGTTCCCGCACATCGTGAACGCCCCGGCCGCCGAGCGGAACTCGATGTGGTTCATGTTCACCGCGCCGGCGGAGATCAACCCGGTCCTGAACCTCGACGAGCAGGCCCCCGAGGGCGTGGCCGTGTTCCGTTACCGCTACAGCCAGCACCTGGGTGACCCGGAGTGGCAGGACTTCGTCCACCGGCTCTGCGCCGCGAGCCCCCTGTTCGCCCGCCTCTGGGCGACGCACAACGTCGCCCCGCCGCGTCCCTGCAACAAGCGCTTCCGCTTCCCGGAGGTCGGCGAGGTCACGACGCGGGCGACCCATCTCGACGTCGGCACGCTGCCCGGCGTCCGCATGGTGGTCTACACGCCGATCGACGACGTCAGCCGTGACCGCCTTGCCGAGTTGCGGGCTCGCGCCACGGCCGCGGGCGGCATCCAGGACTGACCGGCGCACAGGCCGCGCCCGCCGTGGCGCTGGCGCGGGTCGGGTCCGGCGCGGGTCGGGTCTGGCGCGGGTCGGGTCTGGCGCGGGTCGGGTCTGGCGCGGGTCGGGTCTGGCGCGGGTCGGGTCTGGCGCGGGTCGGGTCTGGCGCGGGTCAGCGGATCTCGTCGATGTCGGGGTCGCCGCCGCCGCGGGACTGAGGGCGATCGGCGACCGTCACCATCTCGTCGGCGGTCAACTCGAAGCCGAAGACGTCGAGGTTGGCCCGCTGGCGGGTGGGCGAGGACGACTTCGGGATGGGGACGACTCCGCGCTGAAGGTGCCAGCGCAGGACGACCTGGGCGGGCGTGACCCGGTGACGTTCGGCGATCACGGCGAGGGCCGGGTCGGACAGCAGGGCCGTCTTGCGGGCCAGCGGCTGCCAGGCCTGGGTGACGATGCCGAGCCCGGTGTCGTGGGCGAGCTGGGCGTCCTGGGTGAAGTACGGGTGCAGCTCGACCTGGTTGACGGCGGGAACGACACCGGTCTCGGCGACGAGCCGGCCGAGGTGCGCGGGGGTGAAGTTCGAGACGCCGACAGAGCGCACCAACCCGTCGTCGCGAAGCCTGATCATGGCGCGCCAGGAGTCGACGTAGCGGTCCAGTCGAGGTAGTGGCCAGTGGATGAGGAAAAGGTCCACGTACTCGAGCCCGAGCCGCCCGCGCGACTCCTCGAACGCGCGCAGGGCCGGTTCGTAGCCCTGGTCGGCGCCGCGCAGCTTGGTCGTCACCACGATCTGCTGCCGCCCGACACCGCTGGTCGCGATGCCCTCGCCGACGGCGTCCTCGTTTCCATACGCGGCGGCGGTGTCGACGAGCCGGTAGCCCGCCTGCAGCGCGGCCCGGACCTCGGCCGCCGGATCCGCCATCTTGTACGTCCCGAGTCCCACCACCGGCAGCTCATGGCCGTCGTTCATCACCCGCGTCGGCACCGTCGCCATACCGCGACCCTCCCACCGCGCGGGCCACGGCCGCGCCTCGGGTCGCCCGCGGTGAGTGTCCGCCGGGCATGCGGAAGGTCCGCGCGGATCCCACGTCCTCCGATCATGGCGCGTTTCGTGTGCCAGCGCGGTAAATTTATGGCGCTAGGAATGCCCGAGGAGGGACCTGCGATGCGATCCGATCCCTGTGCGGTGGTCCCGGGCGTCGTCGACCCCGATCCCACCGGCATCGGCTATGTCGACTCAGGTCTCATCGACCTGCGCGCCGTCGACCTCGTTCAGCTGCTTGACGAGCAATGTTCGCCGGATTCGGCGCTCGGCCGCTCGGTGGCACGGGTTCTCGCCATTGCCGCGAATCTGGACGAGGACACGTCCGGATTTCAAAGCTCGCTCTGAGATCAGCGTCACCGTGCTGCCTCTCGCCGGGTCAGCGCCCATGCCTGGTCGGCGGGCCGCATCTGTCGAATGGCCGCGTGATCTTCTCGATGTCGCCGAGCTACAGGCCGGCGGCTGGCGGCCGGTCCCGATCCGGCAGTTCGTCGTCAAGATACACAGTCGGTGCAACCTGGCCTGCGACTACTGCTACGTCTATGAGATGGGCGACCAGACCTGGCGGGACCAGCCGCGGGTGATGCCACCGGCGGTCATCGACGCGGTGGTGCGGCGGATCGCCGAGCACGCCGCCACGCACCGGCTGGCGCGCGTCCACGTCGTGCTGCACGGCGGTGAGCCGCTGCTCGCGGGCAAGGAGACGCTGTGCTCCTTCGCGGCGGCGCTGCGTCGGGCCGTCGCGCCTCCGACGCAGGTCGTCGTGACCATCCAGACCAATGCCGTCCAGCTGGACGAGTCCTTCCTGCGCGCTCTCGTGTCGCACGACATCGGCGTCAGCGTGAGCTTCGACGGCACGGCCGGCAGCGACCACCGGCGCTTCGCCGGCGGCGCCCCCAGCGGACCCGCGGTCGTCCGTGCCCTGCGGTTGCTCGGCGAATTCCGCTTCCGACGGATATTCCGTGGAATTCTTAGCACCATCAGCCTCGACACCGATCCGGCGGCCACATTCGACGAGCTCGCGGCGTTCGGCGCACCGCGGATCGACTTCCTGCTTCCGCATGGGAACTGGACCACGCCACCACCCGGTCATGGCGGCGACGGCCGGGTGGTGCCCTATGGCTCATGGCTGGCTCGCGCCTTCGACCGCTGGTATGACGCCCGGCCGTGCCCGACCGACGTCCGTCTGTTCTCCGAAATCATCAACCTGCTGCTCGGCGGTCAGAGCCGGTCCGAATCGCTAGGACTGACGCCGGTCGATCTCGTCGTCGTGGAGACCAACGGCGCTCTTGAACAGGTTGACACTCTGAAGTCGTCATATCCGGGTGCCGCCGCGACCGGTCTGACGGTCACTGGGCACTCCTTCGACGACGTCCTCGCCCATCCTGGGATCGCGGCACGTCAGCTCGGTGTGGCGGCGCTCGCGCCGGTCTGCCAGGACTGCCGGGTGCGTGATGTCTGCGGTGGTGGCTATTACCCACACCGTTACCGGGCGGGCAGCGGATTCCGTAACCCTTCGGTGTACTGCGCCGATCTCCTGGCGCTGATCGAGCATGTTCGCGGGCGGGTCGCTCAGGATCTCAGAGCGGCACCTCCGGCGGTGGGCCGGTGACCGGCGGCACACACCGCATCTCCATCGCCGAGTTCGACGCTCTGGCCTCGGGGGACGGCGGTGCGACGGGCGCGCTGCGGGCGGCCGAGGGCAGCCTGCGCCTGGTGCTGTTGCGCACAGTCGTGGACACCGCCCGCCGGCTCCGTCCGCTGGACCTCACCGAGAGCGGTGCCGAGACCGCCTTCGATCTGATCGCCGAGCTACATCGGGCGCATCTGGCGACGATCACGACTCTGCTGCTGCATCCTCCGCTTGGTACGTGGGGCATGCTCTGCCTCCGCCGCCTGGGCGCTGCCGGCGCCGGCGACGGGGACGACGCCGCTGGCACCGGCACCGGCACCGGCCGAGGCGCGCCATCGCTCGCGGTCGACCTCGGCTACCTCGGCGGCATGGCCGCCTCGGCCGCGGTGCGGGTCGGCGCGTGCTTCGAGGTGCGGGTGCCGGCCCGCGCCGGGCTGGTGCACCTTCCGGGCCTGGGAGCCGCGGCCGTGGGCCGCGACGGCTGGTACGTCATCCGCGGCGGACCGGCCGGGGCCACGGTGGATGGGCCTGGTCTCGACGGCGAGCGGCCGATCCAGGCGGGTTCGGCTGACGCCCGCTGGTTGCCCGTCCGGCGACTGCGGACAGCGGCGGATGGCCTGGAGATCGACCTCGCTCTGGACGACCTCGACCCCTATCGCGGCTTCGGCGGCCTGCCGTCGCATCCCCGTCTCGACGAGGCCACGGCGGCACGGTGGGAGCACTTCCTGGCGCAGGCGTGGCGGCAGCTGGTCTGTCACCATCGGCCGCGCGCCGAGGTGATCCGCGAGTTGGTCACCTCCGTGGTCCCCCTGCGTTTCGGCCCGACGGGGCAGGAGACGAGCGGGACGTCGGGGCACGCGTTCGGTGCCATGGCGTCCACCACCCCGGTGAGCGGGCCGGCGCTGGCGCTGGCGCTGGTACACGAGGCGCAGCACGGCAAGTTGGCGGCACTGTCCCATCTGGTCAACCTGGTGGATGGGCCGTCGCCCGCCACCTGCTATGCGCCGTGGCGGCCCGACCCACGGCCAGTGGGGAACCTCCTACAGGGCTGCTATGCCTACCTAGGCATTGTCGATTACTGGAGGATGCGACGAATAACTCTGCGTGACATCGATGCTGATCGCGCGCTGTGCCGACATGCCGACTTCGAGTTCGCCCGCTGGCGACGGGCCGTGTGGACGGCGATGGACACGGTGGCCGGGTCCGGACGGCTTACCGCGCTCGGCGAACGGTTCGTCGCGGGCATGCGGGCCCGTCTCAGGCCGATGCTCGACGAACCGGTCCGGCCGTGGGTCGAGTGCCTCGCCGACGACGTCGCCGCGAGCCATCGGGCGGGGTGGCAGCTACGCAACGTCCGACCGGACGAGGCGGCGATCGAACTGGCCGCCCGGGCGTGGCGGGCCGGCGCGCCGTGTCCTCGGGACATGCCGCGCGGGCGGGTGACCCCCACCGCCGAACGGGAGGTCGACGACGTCCGCCTCGAACTCGCGTATCAGCGCATCCGCGATCCCGACGGGTTCGAGAAGCAGGCATCGGAGCCCGCTCGGCTGGCCGCGGCCGCGGCGGCGGTGGCCAGTTCCGGCGACGTGCTTCTCATCGCCGGGCGCCATGCCGAGGCGGCCGTCCGCTATGCCGCGGAGATCCGCGAAGACGGTTCGGCGGGCGCCTGGGAGGGACTGGCGGTGGTGAGCGGGCGACTGGACGAGGCCGCGCCGTTGCATCGCTGCCCAGCGCAGCTCGCCGCGCTGCACGCGGAGATCCGGCGGACGCCGAGCCGCCCGAACCTGGTCGCGCCGAACCCAGACGCGCCGAACCCAGCTGCACCGAACCCGGTCACGCTGGCGCATTGGATCGCGTGGTGACCGATTCGGGACCTGCGGCCTCCGGGACCTCCACGCCGAAACAGGCGCTGACGCCCGCCGCGCGCGTATACGCCAGACCGGCGGCAGCGGCCCGATAACCTCAACCGGGCGATCGGCCCCTCGTGCCTAGAGCGGCGGCGGCTCGAAGTCGAAGTCGACCCGGCGGCCCGCCGCGGCCGCCTGAACGTCCGGATGATCCGGGCCGAGTACCGCCGTGTACTGCTGGAGCGCCTCCGCCTGGCGCTGCTCGGCCTCCTCGGTCTTGCCCAGCGCACTCAGGTCGAGCGACAGGTTGGCCGCGCAGGCGATCGTGTGCGGATGCTGCTGACCGAGCCGCTTCTCCAGCCCCGCGAGGGCCTCCTCGTCGAGCTGCCGTGCCCGCTCCCAGTCGCCCAGCTCCGCGTGGACGTTGGCGAGGTTGAACACGCAGGTCAGGGAGTAGTGGTGCGTCTGGCCCAGGCTCGTCTCCAGGCCCGCGCGTGAGGTCTCCAACAGCTCTCGGGCCGCGGCCACCTCACCGAGCTGGCGCTGCACCAGGGCGAGGTTCAGCGCGCACCCGTGCACGTACGGATGGCTGGGGGCGAGTGACTCCTTGTAGCGCGCCACCGTCTCCATGATCACGTTGGCCGCCTCCTCGAGCTCGTCCCTGGCCCGCAGGGCGTTGCCGAGGTTCATGCCCGCCGCGAGGCGGTCGAGGTGCCGCTTGTCGTAGGTGCGCTCGTACTTCTCGTGCACCTCCTTGCCCAGGTCGAGCGCGGACTCGAACTCACCGGCCTTGCGCCGCGCGACCGAGAGGTCCTTGGCCGCCAGCAGCACCCACGGGTGGGTCTCGGTGAACCGCCGCCCACCGGATTTCAGCAGGACCTGGTATCGCTGGTAGGCCTGCTCGGCGGTCTTCCGACCGGCGACGTAGTCGCCGGCCTGCCGCATGTCCCGCGCCCAGGCGCTGAGCGAGAAGATGACGGACGGGTGATCGTCGGCGCCGTAGAAGTCGAGCCGATCCTGGTAGGTCTTCTCGTCCAGCTCGCGTGCGCGTCGGTACTCGCTGTTGAGGCCACAGTCGACGGCCAGGTTGTTGGCGATGTTGAACGTTCTGGGATGTTCGGCGGTGAAGATCCGCAGATGGCGCGCGAGCGAGTCCTCATCGAGGTCGCGCGCCGCCGCGAACTCGCCGCGGACCCGCAGGTCGGCACCATGTCCGCTGGTGACGATGAGAGTGTCCTCGTCCTCGTACCCGAGGGTGTCCCGCATTCGGTCGAGGGTGGGCCGACGCAGGTTGTAGGCCTCCGAATAGTGGCCAAGCTGCCAGAGGACGTCCGTTTTGAGGGCACGCATCCGCAGTACGTCCCGCTCGTCCTGACCGGGGTCGGCGGTCCACTGGTCGATCGCCAGCTCCACCAGTTGCCGGCAGGTGGTGTAGTCACCGGTCTCGTAGAGGTACTGCACCATGTTGGAGAACAGCCGCCGGACCCTGGGGTGGGCGCTGGACACGACCTCGGCTGGGATCACGTGCGCCAGCAGTTCCTCGTACCTCGGCCAGTTGGCCGGGTCGCTGGCGTCCAGTGGGTCCGCGGCGGCCAACAGTTCGTGAACCTCACGCTGCATGCCGGCGGACTGCTCCTCGTCGAGTTCTTCGCGGATGAGTCTTTGGATGAGGCGATGGACCTGCACCGACTTGTTCCGGTTGTCGATGCGGGCGAGGGCGTAACGTCCCAGCTCGCGCATGGCGCGACTGACCAGGATCGGATCCTCGAGGGACGCCCGTAGCGGTGAGTCGATCACGGACCGGCCGCGGTCGAACACGTCACGCGGGATCGGCTCCGGACCGAAGAAGGCACATCGGCGCAGAAGGTCCATGGCGAACGGCAGCTGCTCGCTGAGACGGCTCACCGACAGCGCCCAGGCGGCGGCGACCGGAACCGGGTAGTCGGAGGGCGGGTTCTCCGCCAGCAGCTTGCTCGCCTCCTTCGCGAGCAGCCGCAGGTAGTCCTCCACTCGCATGCCGGTCTCGGCCTGCAGAGCGCCGGCCTGCTCCAGCGCCAGCGGGAGGTCGCCGAGCTCCACGGCCAGGCGGTCCGCGTCGTCCGTGCCGATGCCTGGTACGCGGCGCTTCAGGAAGGCCAGGCTCTCGTCACGGTCGAACACGTCCACCTCGACGACGTCCGCCTGGCTCTCCCAACGATGGTTACGGGAGGTCACCAGCACGTGCCCCGGCGAGTGGGTCGTGCCCTCGATGAGCTGCGGGATCAGCTCCCGAATCGTCTCCGGCTGGTCGGCGTTGTCGAAGATGAGCAGCCAGCGCGCGTAGGGCCGGCCGGTGCGCAGCGCGTCCAGCACCGCGGGCACCACGTCCTCGAGCCGGCCGGCCGCGACACCGGTGAGACCCAGCCGGGGCGCCAAGCCGGCGAGCGCGGAGCGGGCCAGCGGCTGCTGGTCGGCCGACACCCACCACACCAGGTCGTAGTCCTCGGCGTACCGGTAGGCGTATTCAATGGCGAGCTGCGTCTTTCCGACACCCCCGAGCCCGTGGAGGGCATGCGGGAGAACAGCGGTGACCTTCCCGGTGAGCCGCTCCCGAAGATCGGCGAGAAGCGTCTCCCGGCCGGTGAAGTTCTTGTTTCGTTGGGGGACGCTTCCCCAGACGGACGGCACGCCGCGGGTCACCGGCGCGGTCGTATCCACCATCTCCGTCACGGGGGCCCCCGGCTGCTCGTTCAGATCCAGATGATGCATGATGATACGCTGGCGCGTCCCCCTAGCAACGGCTAGGCAGGCGCGGCCGCGCGAGTTTCGCCACCTGCTTTTCAGTACCGGCCGAGGAGAGCCGCCGTGCCTGACATGGACCGGTCCTGACGGAGGATAGCCAGTCACCGCGGCTAGGGGCGAAGGTTGCCATGTGGATGAGAAACGGCTCCTCGTGCATGGCCGCAGGTGCCTCTCCGCGCGGCGACTGTTGACCAGGGGGGTCCGCAGCAGTCTTATCAGGCCCGCTGCATGACCTGTCAAACGGACGTGCCCCAAGCCCGCGATCCAGGTACCGCCGCGGCGCGGGAGGCACCGTCGACGGGTGATTCCGCCGCACGATCCTGGAACGGCCGGACGAGCGACGGCCTGGGCAACATGTCGGTAATGTCGCGGCCCGAGAAATGGGCGGGAGAGCTGTCGTCAAGGGCGCAAGGCGCACGACCGCGTACCTCGTGCGAGCGGTGGCTCGAAGCGCGTCCGAGCCCAGTTGACACGGCATGCAGCAGACCTGATAAGACTGCTGCGGACACCCAGAGTCAACAGCCGCGAGGCGGGGTCGCGGTCGATGATGAGCTTGTGTCCGATCAGGTGCCGGTTGGCACGTCGAGACATGGTAGGGCGGGTATAGCGGTGAGGGGGATGCGCGGACCTGTTGCGGGCGGCCCACTTCGCGCCGCATCCGCGCCCCCCGCGACGGCCGGTCGGCGCGCCGACCGCCGCGCGGCGCCGACCGGCCGGGAACCTGACGCGAAGGGTTCGTGGCGGCGGAGCGGAACGTGACGACCCTCCCGGCGTCCGTGGTTGGTCCCTATGTCGGCGCCCGCCCATATCAGACGCATGAGCACCGGATTTTTCACGGTCGGGCGGCCGCGTCGCAGGAACTGGTCGACCTGTGCGCGGACAACAGGGTCGTCGTGGTACATGGCCCGTCGGGTGTCGGCAAGACGTCGCTGGTACAGGCCGGTGCCATGCCGTTGTTGCAGGCGCGTGGCGTCGACGTACTTCCCGTAGGGCAGGTGACGGGCCGGCTGTCGGTGCCGTTGGCGGCCATGCCCGAACACAACCCCTACATCTTTGCCCTGCTGTCATCCTGGTCGCCGGCCGAGTCGCCGGGACAGCTGGTCGAGTTTTCGATCGCCGAGTTCGTCCGACGCCTGCGGGTATCACGGTATGTGGATGGTTCCCGGCCGATGGTGGCGGTCATCGACCGCCTGGACAGCGTCGTCAGTGGCAACGGTCGTGTGGGCGTCAATCGGCTGACGTTTTTCGACCAACTCGCCGAATTGATCGACGTTTTTTCGGACTTCCGCCTCGTCCTCTGTGTTAGGGATGAGTCGCTGCCCGCCCTGGAGCCATTCGTCGCGACCCTGGGTGGGCACGCGGCGATGACGTTCGGCGTGTCCCGCCTGGCTCCGCACGAAGCCTTCCAGGCGATTCTCGCGCCGACCGCCGGGACGGGGCGCTCCATGTCCGTCGACGCGGCCGAGGAGCTGCTGCGCGCGATACGCAGCGAGACGGCGACGGGGGCCTTCGCCACCCGGCGCCCGGTGCTCGCCGAGGCGGTCGAGCCGGTGTTGGTACAGATCGCCTGCCAGGCGCTCTGGGCGGCGCTGCCCGTCGACCTGACCATGATCGATGCCGACGACGTGCGCCGGCACGTCGACGTCGACGGGGCCATCGGCGCGTTCCTGGCCGCGGCGGTGACCGAGGTCGCCGACCTGTGCGGCGTGTCGGCGCCCCGACTGGGTGACTGGCTGCGCGTGGTGGCCCCGGGACAACCGGGTGAATCGCCGGGGTGGCGTCCGGAGGAGGAACGTCCCTCCGCGTCGGTGATCCGCGCACTGGTGGACCGGCATGTGATTCGTGTCGCGCCGCCGACGTCGGACGCTCCGGAGCCCCCCGGCGGGCGGCGTGACCCGACGCTGTTGAGCGGGCGGTTCCGCGGGCCGTCGCGTGACCTCGTCGTCCCCGGCGGGTCTGGAGCGGGCCGCCCGGCGACCGCGACGGTCTCGGCCCTCCTGGAGACAGCCGAGGCGGCGCTCGCCGACGACGACCTGATGCTGGCCGAACGCCAGGCTCTACGCGTGGTCGCCGATCCGCAGGCGGTCACGACCCGGGACCTGGGCCGCGCCGCGTCACTGCTCGGGGACGTGTACTTCCGCGGCGGGCGCCTCGACGAGGCCGGTGACAAGTACCGGCTCGCCGCGAACTACTACGAGATGGCGCAGGACCACGCGGCGGTCGGCTGGCTGCTCGTGGCGCAGGGGCGCCTGCTGCTCGAGACGGGGCAGTACGCGGGCGCGACCGCGCAGCTCGGCGCCGCGGTGGGGCGGCTGCCCTCCGAGCTCGTGGTGAAGATCGAGCTGGCCCGGGCGCTGCGGTTGGCGGGCAACCTGCGGGCGGCGGTGGCCTGCTTCGGCTCGGTACTCACCATCGCGCCGGACGCGGTCGAGGCGCTCGCCGGCCGTGGCGAGATACACGCCGCGCTGCGGGACTACGCCGACGCGCTCGACGACCTGGACAATGCGCTGCGGTTGCGTCCGGGCATCGGAACCCGGCCGACCGTGCGCACCGCGCGCGAGGCCGCGCTCGCCGGGCTGGGCCATGCGCGGGAGACGTCCGGCCAGCATCGGTGAGCCGAGAGCCAGCTGACGGCGGCCCCGTCGCGGGGTTGAGGTAGGGCGGCATCGGCGCCGGCGTAGTCACGATGGCGACGGCCGTGTCACTAAGGCCATCAGCCCCATTACCGTAGGCACAATGATGGTGTGCGGACCGTCCACACGCCTGACGGACTCGCCACGCCACGGGGGTGCTGTTGGCCGAGCCAGCCTGTTTCTTCAGCTACGCGCACGCTGACGAGGATCAGGGCGGAGCCCAGCTTGGGCTGCTGCACAGGATGCTCTCCCAGGAGCTGCGCGTCCACGCCGGACGCGACATGCCCGTGTTCCGGGACCGTGACCATCTCGTGTGGGGTCAGGCCTGGGAGGAACGGATCAGCGGTGCTCTCGACACCGCCAGCGTGCTGGTGCCCATCATCTCGCCGAGCTACCTGGCGAGTGCGCAGTGTGTCGCGGAGCTTCGGCGGTTCCTGAGCCGGGAACGGCGGCTTCATCGCGCCGGTCTGGTTCTGCCGATCTACTGGATCGACATCGGCTCGTTGGAGCCCGCGGACCATGGGGCCGTCCACGACGTGGTCGCGGTACTCGCCGGCCGGCAGTACGAGGACTGGCGGGATCGCCGCTTCGACGTGGCGCGGCAACGCGAGCATGTCGCCGCGCTGGCCCGGCGGATCCTCGCCGCCGTCGCGGAGGACGGCGACCGGCCGCCCGCCGGGGGCGGCGCGCGCGGTGGGGGAGCCGGTCCCAGGCCCGGCCTGGATGGCACGCCTCGCGCCCTGGCGGGTCCCGTCGCCGTGGCCGTGCCTCCCTCGGGCTCCGATGGGGCGGATCCCGCCGCGGCCGCCGATGCCGCTGGACGGGCCCTGACTGGACCGGAAGGCCCGGCCGAGCCCGTCGATCCGGCCGAGTCCGCCGTCCGGTCGGCCGTGACCGTGCTGCACCTGCCGAACCTACGGATCGGCGACGGCGAGGCCTTCGTCGCCGGCCCGGGGCAGACCGGCGCGCCGCTGCGGGCCCTCGGCCGCGACCTCGTCGACGACGTCCGCCGGATGGCCGACGAGGCGGGGCACGGGCCGGACCTCGTCGTGGTCACCGGCGACCTGACGGCGAGTGCGCGCAGGCCGGAGTTCACCCAGGCCGCGACGGTGCTCGCCGACCTCGCGGAGGCGCTGGACATCCCGCGCGAGCACGTCGCGATCGTGCCGGGCCCCCGGGACGTGAACCACGACCTGTGCCGTGGCTACTTCGCGAGCTGCGCCGGCGACGACGAGGAACCCGAGCCTCCGTTCTGGCCGAAGTGGAAGCACTACCGAGCCCTGCTGACCGCGTTCTACCCGGACACGACCGACTGCGGATTCCTGGTCGACCAGCAGTGGTCCCTGTTCGAGATGCCGCGGCTCTGGGTGGCCGTCGCCGGGCTCAACACGACCTTCGCGACCACCCATCTGACGTCGCCACCGGCGACGCTGGGACCCCGGCAGGAGCGCTGGTTCGACGCCGCGCTGGCCCCGTACGAGCAGCGCGGATGGCTGCGGATCGGCATCCGCCATCACGCGCCCGAACCGCCGCGCGGCGGTGACGGTCGTCCCGGGCCCGCGGCCGGGGCGGACTCGACGCCCGAGGGCGGGCGGCTCAACCTGCTGCTACACGGCGAGCCGGAGAGTGCCGACACCCGGGCGTTCACGTCGCCGCCGTCGCCGACGACACCGGCCGGCCCGCTCGCGCTGGGCGCTGTCCCGGACCGGCCGCTGCCCGCGGGCGCCGGCCATTACCAACTCGTCCGCGTCGACGCGGACGGCCTGCGGCGGATCGGCCGGACGTACCAGCCGGGGCCGGCGGGGTGGGCCCCGACGGGCGAGGACGAACGGGCCGGGCCGGCGAGCGTGCGGCGGGCATGGCGCGACGTCGGGACGGCACTGCCCCGGCGTGCCGGCACGACCTCCACCCGGCCGACCCCGGCATCCCTCCCCGGTCCGGACGCCCCATCCGCCCCGGCCGACCTGCCGGCTCTGGCCGTCGAGACGGCAGAGGCCGATGGATTTCTCGCCCGCGTCGTCGAGGCCACCCGACTACGGCACTCCGCCGCGAAGGTGACGATCCTGCGCACCTCGCCCGGAGACGCACCGTACCTTCGCGTCGCGCGGGAACGGGACGGGGTCATCGCGCAGATCGCGGTCGGCGTCTACGAGCACGGCATCGACGAGGCCGGGCTGTGGGACTTCGTGGACGGCGTTCACCGCGCGTACTCCGCCGCCGATCCGAACGTCGTCTCCGAGCTGGTCTACGGCGGCCCGCGCGCGGCCGACGACCTGGTCGCCGCGGCCAGCCGGCGGGGTGTCCGACTGACCAGCTTTCCGGAATATCAGGGGCTGTACGACCTGAGGCCCTATCAGGCGCGGCAGGCCGCCCGCCTGGCCGCCGACGCGCGATACCCGCCGTCGTTGTACGTCGCCCAGCGGCTGCGTCGCCTCGAGCCCGGCGGCGATCGGATCGCGAACGACGCGGTCGACCAGGTCATCGGCTGGCTGGTCGGCGACGGCGCCAGAGTGGTCGTCCTGCTCGGTGGAGCGGGCCAGGGAAAGACGTTCCTGCTTCGCCAGGTCGCCCGAGCGCTTCCTCATCGCTACCCGCACCTGACGCCCGTGCTCATCGACCTGCGTGGCCATGAGAAGGCCCACTCGCTCGACGAGCTGGTCGCCGCGCACTTCATCGCCGCGGGGGAGGAGCAATTCGACCGTCGGCGGTTCCAGTACCTGCTGCGGACCGGACGGCTCGTGCTGCTGTTCGACGGATTCGACGAGCTTTCCTTCCGCGTCACGTACGAGAAGGCCGCGGAGCACCTCGACCGCCTGCTGGCCGGCGCGACGGGGGAAGCGAAGATCGTCATCACCAGTCGGCTCGAGCACTTCCGCTCGACCGACCAGGTGCGGACCGCGCTCGCGCGCCGGGTCGAACTGGAGCCGGGAAGCCGCCTGGCCCGGCTGGAGGAGTTCACCGAGGAACAGATCCTGGCCTTCCTCACCAACCTGTTCAGCGATCCCGACACCGCCGATGACCTCGAATCCGGCGACGCCGGTTCCGACGCGGCCCCCGGCACCGCCCCCGACCCTTCCCTCGGCCCTTCCCCCGGCCCCGGTCGCCTGGCCGAGCGGCGCGCGCGGGAATGCCTCGCGGCGATCCGGTCCGCGCACGATCTGGTGGCCCTCGCCCGCAACCCCCGGATGCTTGGTTTCGTCGCCACCCTCGACCCCGACCGGCTGCTGCGGGTCGCCACGCCCGGGGACGGATCCGACGCGGCCGGGCTCTACCGGGAGCTGGTGTCGGCCTGGATCGACGTCGAGGTGGCCCGCGCTCGGCCACCCGGCGCGGCCGAGACGCTCGGCGCCGTCCAACGTCGGCGGATGGTGACGGTGCTCGCCGTGCGGATGTGGCGGGACGGCGTTGGCACCGTCAGCCTCTCCGAGCTCACCGGCACCGCCGCCGAGACCCTGGCCGCGCTGTCCGACGCGGTGCTGGAACCCGACCATGCCGCCCACCTCGTCGGCTCGGGGACGCTGCTGACCCGCGGAGAGGACGGACGTTTCGGGTTCGTGCACGACTCGGTGGCCGACTACCTGGTCGCCGCCGAGCTGGCGACCGAGCTGGCCGGCGGCGGCCGGCCCCGCCTGCTGGCCCTGCGCGAGATGTCCCCCCTGATGGTCGAGTTCCTCGCCGCCGAGGCCGGTGGCGACGCGGCGCTGGCCTGGGCGCGGTCCGTGCTGGACGCGCCCGGGACGTCGGGACCCGAGCGGACGAACGCGTTGGCGGTGGCGCGCCACCTCGGCGCGCCGGTCCCGGCGGCCACCGGGCTGGCCCGGGGCCGGCACGAGGGCCTGGACCTGTCCCGCCGCGAGCTGCGCGGCGTCGAGCTGACCGGGTCGACGCTCGCCGACTGCGTCGTCAGCAACGCCGACCTCACCGGGTCGGACATGGCCGGCCTCACGGCGCTCGGCTCCGATTTCACGGGGGCCTGTCTCGCCGGTGCGCGGCTCGCCGGTGCCCGGTTCGAGTACTCACGGCTCGTCGGCGCCGACCTCAGCGGCGCCGACCTGACCGGCGCCACGTTCGTCGGCTGTTCGTTGGTCGGCGCGGTGGTGACGGGTTCTCGCTGGGACGGCGCGGCCCTCGTCGGAACCGACCTCGACGAGCGGGTCGCCGGCAGCCCGGAGCTCGCCGCCGCCGCCGTCGTCGGCCGCGACGCGGCCACGGTGGGTGTCGCCCCCCAGCCGGGTGCGCTGGATCTCGCGTTCACCGCGGACGGTGGCCGGCTGCGCGCCCTCACCGCCGACGGCACGACCGTGACCTGGGACCGCGGCACCGGGGCCGCGTCGACGCCGAGCGCCGTGCCGACAATCGCTGCCGTGCCACTGGCGGCGGCCGTGCCACTGGCGGCGGCCGTGGCGCCGTCGACACCCGCGGGACCGCCGACGGTCGGCCTCGCGCCGGCGCCGCGAGCGGTGCTGGCGCCGGACGGCCAGCGGGCGGCGGGACACGTCGACGGCAGGCCGCAGGTCGTCGACCTGACCACCGGGGCCTGCCGGGCGATGAGCGGCGCCGACCAGACCGCGCGGATCTTCTCGTTCAGCTCGGACACGAGCCTGCTGGCCGGCGGTGGGCAGGACGTGGTCACGGTGTGGGCGGCCGGCACCGGCGATGTCATCGTTCGCCTCGCCGCGCCCCGCGGCGGCGCGACGGCCGTCGGCTTCCAGCCCGGCGGGGCGCTGCTCGCGGCGGCGGGCGCGGCGGGAGAGCTGGTGGTCTGGGAGGCGGTCACAGGCCTGGAGCGAGCCCGCCTCACCACACCGGAAGCGGCTGTGGTGGCGCTGGCCTTCGCGCCCGACGGTCGGCTCGCGTATCTACACGAGGACGGCCGGGTCGGCCTGGTGAACGTTCTCGACGGCCGGGCGGAGGCGTCGCTGATCGGCTCGGTGGGTCCGGCGGGCGGCCTGTGTGTCAGCCCCGACGGCACCCTCCTCGCCGCCGGTGGCGCGCAGGGCCTGCTGGTCTGGGACCTCGCCGACGGATCGCCGCGGGCCCGCCTCGTCGGCCATGCCGGCCGGGTGTCGGCGGTGACGTTCTCGCCCGACACCGAGCTGCTGGCCTCGGCTGGTGACGACGGCACCGTCCGGGTGTGGACCGTCCGTTCGCGTGAACGGCGGAAGATGGTCGCGGCTGGCGGCGGGGCCGTCCTCTCGCTGGCCTGTCACCCCGACGGCTCGCAGGTTGTCGCGGGCGGCGTGTCGGTCCAGGTCTGGTCGACCGGGGTCGAAGGCCAGCTGGAGCGGATGGCGGACGGCACTCCGTGGGTGCGCTCGGTCGCCTACTCACCCGATGGCCGGTTCCTCGCTCACGGCGGCGACGACGGTGTGGCCGCCATCCGCCAGGTTCCGCGCCCGCTCGGCGGACAGCCCGGCGGACAGCCCGGCGAGGAGGGCCTGCCCGCCGCCCCCGAGGTCCGCCTGGAGGGCCACGGCGCGCCGATCCACGCCGTCGCCTTCTCGCCCGACGGTGCCCACCTCGCGACCGCGGGCCGCGACGGGACCGTCCGCCGCTGGGACACCGCCACCGGCGAGGAGGTGGGCCCGGCCCTCACCACTCCCTGGGCGCTGGCGGTCGCCTACGCGCCGGACGGCCGGCGGCTGGCGACCGGCGGCAGCGACGGCTGGGTCCGGATGTGGGACGTCGCCTCCGGACGTCAGCTGACCCGGCTGCGCAGCTATGCCTACTGGGTGCGAGCCGTCGCCTTCTCACCGGACGGAACGCAGTTCGCCAGCGGCGGCGACGGCGGCAGGGTCCGCCTGTGGGACGTGACAACCGGCCAGGAACGCGCCCGCCTGCTCGTCCATCCACCGGCGGTCGCCTGCCTCGCCTTCTCGCCGGACGGCACCCGGCTGGCCAGCGGTGGGCAGGACGGGACGGTCCGGGTCTGGGATCTCGACGGTGACCGGGAGCCCGCGGTCCTGTCCGGCCACGCCGAGTGGGTCTGGTCGGTCGCGTTCACACCAGACGGCACCGGCCTGTACAGCGGCGGCAGCGACGGCACGATCCGGCTCTGGCAGCTGCCGTTCACCCCCGCCGCGACGCTGGTCCACCTGCCGCCGGACGGCTGGGCCGTCCTACGCCCGGACGGGTCCTACAAGCTGCGGGGGGACCCCGGCGGCCGGCTCTGGTGGTCGGTGCGGGAACGCCGGTTCGAGCCCGGCGACCTGGATGGATACCTGCCCGCCGTCCGCCGCCTGCCGGACGACTCGCCGCTTGCCTGAGTTTCGCCGGGTGGGGCTCGGGGCGCCGGTTTGTCGGTGGTGTGACCTTTTCCATCGCCCCTTCACCGTCATGCCCCGGGAGCTGACCGTGAGGCACGGCATATGGGCACCCGTGAACACCGCGGTCGATGACAGGCCCACCACCGCTGACGGATCGTGGCAGATGGTCAAGCACATGGACAGCCTGAGCTGACACGCTTCGCGGCAGTGCTATCGATGTGTGTTGGTTGGGTGGGGCTATGGGCGCGGCGGTCTGCCACGATCCGCGTTCGCCCAGGGGTCGTGGTGGACGGCCACCCCGCCTGGGCGTGCCGGCCTCGGGTGGAATGACCCCGCCCTGGCCGCGATCGGCTGCCTGCGGCCGGTTCAGCCGTGTGCGTCCGAGCACCTTCTGTAGTCGATGTCCGAGGTCCCTCCAGGGGACGCCGGCGGCCGAGTCCCAGCTCGGTCGGACCCACGTCGGAGCCCTGGCTGCTCGGCTCTCGGCCCTGGTGTGGGTGGGGGAGGGCGTGCCTATGCTCCGGGCGGGAGGCTGACATGCGGTTGGGGATCCATATCGTCGGGTTCGATCATCCGGACGGGCCGGCGGGGCTGGGACCGCGGCTCGCCGACGTCGGCGCGGCCGCCGAGGCGGCCGGGGTGGGCTGGCTGTCGGTGATGGATCACTACTTCCAGATGGAGCCGCTTGGTGGGCCCGAGCACGCGATGCTCGAGTGCTACACGACGCTGGGCTTCCTCGCCGCGCACACGTCCACGGTCCAGATCGGGGCCCTCGTCGGCGGGGTCACCTACCGTCACCCGGGGCTGATGGCCAAGATCGCCACGACGCTCGACAACCTGTCCGGCGGCCGGGCGACGCTCGGGATCGGCGCGGCCTGGTACGAGCGCGAGCATCTGGGGCTCGGGGTTCCGTTCCCGCCGACGGCCGAGCGGTTCGAACGCCTGGAGGAGGCGCTACGGATCTGCCTGCAGATGTGGGACCCGGATGACAACGGGCCGTTCGAGGGCAGGCACTACCAGCTCGCCGAGACATGGTGCGTACCCGGTCCGGTCCGCACGCCCCATCCGGAGATCATGATCGGCGGGGGTGGCGAGCGCAAGACGCTGCGGCTCGTGGCGCGGTACGCCGACGCCTGCAACCTGGCGGCTGCGTCCGTCGAGGAGATCGCGCACAAGCTGGACGTGCTGCGCCGGCACTGCGACGAGGCCGGTCGCGACCATGCCGAGATCCGCAAGACGATCATCCACGTCGGGGGGCCGCCGCGCGAGGGTGACCTCGACGCCTTCGCTCACGGCATGGTCGACTACGCGAAGCTCGGCATCGACACCGTGATCGTCACCCCGCCAGGCCCCGAGCCAGCCGCCTGGATCGAGCACGAGGGCGCCGGCGCCGCTCGCCGCCTCGCCGACCTCGGCTGACACCTCTCGCCGCACCCGCGGTCACCCGCCTCCACTCATGATCGTCGCGGGTGTGTCGTCGCGGGCGTGATTCGGCCGAGTTCGCGACCGCGGCGACACGGAGATGGTGATCAATCGGTCACGTGCCGTCGGGCGGACGCCGACGGCGCAGGTGCGGCGCCGGTTTGTCGGTGGCGTGCGGCAGCATGCGGGTGTGGCCTCGGTAGCGCGTCTCCCCGGTGCGGCGGCATCGGGTGGTGACGCCGTCCGCGCGGTCGAGGTGCTGCGCGCGGCCGGGGTAGGGCGTGGGGACGCGGTGGCCGTGGTCACGGTCGCCGGGGTCGGGACGGCGCTGGCGTGGGACGGCGGGGGATGGGCCGAGGCGGCCGAGGCCGGTGGGCTGCTGGCGGAGGTGGAGGCCGCGGTCGGGCCCCGCTGGGTGTGGTGGTCGACGCGAGGCTCGGGGTCGCCGCTGACCTTGACGGCCGGCGTCGGTGGCGCGGTGCGGGTCGGCGGTGGCGGGCCGGCGCTGTGCTGGGACCTGGCGGCGGTGCACCGGGTGCTGCGCGGCGGGCACCGGGACGATCCGGGGGCGGTGTGGGCGGCTGTGCGCGGCCTGCCGGTCCCGCCCGCGCCGCACCGGCCGCGGCGGGACGGGCAGCTCGACCTGCTCGCGATCGTCGACGACGAGGACGCCGACGACCCGGAGGCGGACGACCCGGTCGGGCCGGACGGGCAGCTGCGGACGGGCTGGGTCGAGGAGACGCTGCGCGGCACCGCCGCGGGCGGGTTGGGTGAGCGGCTGGCCAGGGCGGGGCGGTTCGCTCGGCTCGCGCTGGTCGTGATGGCCGCGCAGGAGGAGGCGTTGCGGGCATTGCCCGACCCACGGACGCGGCCGGGCCGGCTCCCGCTCGCGGTGCTGACGGCGCGGGCCGAGTCGGCCGCCGAGCTGCTCGCCCACGAGCTGTGGCGCGTCGGGCTGCCCGTCGACCGGGCGACGGCCGAGGTGACGATCGGCGAGATCGTCGGGCCGCGGTCCCGCGACGCCGTCGGGGAGGCGGCGGCGCGGCGGGAGCGGGACGCCCCGGTGCTGCGGCATCTCGGCTCGTCGGTCGACCTGCGCAACCCGGCGTCGATCCGGGCGGGCCTGGCCGCGCTGGGGATCGATGTGCCCGATACCAGGGCGGGGCGGCTGACGCCGCTGCGCGGGACACACCCGGTGGTCGACGAGCTGCTGACCTGGCGCAAGGCCGAGCGGATCGCGACGACCTACGGTTTCCGCTGGCTGGACACCCACGTCGGCGCCGACGGCCGGCTGCGCGGCGAGTGGCATGGCAGCGACGGCGCCGCCGGGCGGATGACCGCCGCGGCCGGGCTGCACAACCTGCCCGCCGACCTGCGGGTCCTGGTGGTCGCGGAGCCTGGGTACAGGTTCGTGCGCGCCGACCTCGGCCAGATCGAGCCGCGGGTGCTGGCCGTCGTCTCCGGCGACCCGGAGCTCGCGAAAGCGACCGCGCAGGACGATCTGTACGCCCCGGTCGCGGCCCGGCTCGGGGTCGACCGCCCGACGGCGAAGGTCGCGGTCCTCGCCGCGATGTACGGCCAGACGACGGGCGCCGCCGGCCAGGCACTACGCCAGATGCGCGAGACCTACCCGGTGGCGCTGGCCTATCTGGACGCGGCTGACGCCGCCGGCCGCGCCGCCGCCCTCGGCCGCCCGCTCGAGCCGACATCGCCGCCGCCCGGCGCCGCGCTCCAGCGCCCGTCGTCCGTCGCCGTTGTGGGCCAGAACCGGCCGGCCCCGACCCGACCGGATGGGGAGGCCGAGGCTGCGCTGCGGACGTTCGGCGGCCGTCGGATTCCGCTGCGCGCCCTCGCGGCCGCCACGACCGGGGCGACGAACATGGCCGGAGCCGGAGCCGGAGCCGGGGCCGGGGCCGGGGCCGGGGCCGGGGCGGGAGCCCGAGCTGGAGCGGGGGCCACGAACGCGGACCTGGACACGGACCTGGACCTGGGCCGGGCGAGCGCGGCGTGGGGCCGGTTCGCGCGCAACGCCGTCGTCCAGGGCGCCGCCGCCGAGCTGTTCAAGGCCTGGGCGGTGACGGTCCGTCAGGCCCTCGGGCCGCTCGGCGGCGAGATCGTGCTCTGCCTGCACGACGAGCTGCTCCTGCACGTCCCCGCGCAGCACGCGGACCAGGCCGTCGCCGCGACCCGGCACGCGCTCGCCGCCACCGCCGCCTACTGGGCCGCCGGCAGCCCGGTCCGCTTCGTCGTCGACATCGCGGTCGTTGACCGCTGGTCGGACGCCAAGGCCTGACCGCCGGTGGGCCGTCGTTCGTTTCACCAGCGTCATCGCGTTATCGCGTCACCAGCGTCATCGCGACCCTCTAGCAGGCTGAGTCCGGCCGTCACCACGCCCGGTGCGGCGGATCGCGTCCCAGTCGCAGGGTGGAAGCAGGTTGAGGCGGCCGTGTGTGGGCAGTTGGTCGAACCATTCGTCGCGGGTGTAGGTGCGTTCCCGCGCGAACTGTCGCTGTTTCGGTTCGCTGAGCCTGTCTGCCTGGCGGATCCCGTCGGCGATCGTGGTGAACAGCGTCTGGTAGGCGTCGAGGGCATGCCTCAGGGACTCGAGGTTGACCGGCGTGTCCGGTGCGGCCTGCTGGTAGGCGGTGGCAAGGGCGTCCAGCACCGCGGGTTGGTACTGGAACACGTGATGAAGGGCGCGAGTAGGCCGCGGGGCCGTAGCACCTGTGCGGCCTTGGCCGCTCCGGCGACCGGGTCGACCCAGTGCCAGGCCGTGCCGGCGATGACCGCGTCGAAGTTCCGGCCGGCCGGATCCCACACCTCGAACGTCGCCTCCTCGACCTCGATCCCAGCGCGCCGCGCGAACGCGGCCATTCGTGCGTCGGGCTCGACGCCGAGTACCCGGCATCCAGCCGCCTGGAACTGTCGGGCTTCGATGCCGGTTCCGCAGTCGACATCGAGGACATCGCGGCCGGGGCTGGCGGCAAGGATCGCGTTCACCAGATCGGCGGGATAGGGCGGCCGGACGCGGTCGTAGCGTGCGGCGCCCTGGCCGAACGACTCGGCGACCTGCCGGTGGCGATGAGGCGCGGGCTGCGGAGGCGTGTGCTTCTCCGGAATGGGAGGTATGCGGTCAACGAATCCGCGATCCCTCGTTTGGTGCCACATTATGTGCCACACTTGTTGGCGTGGTAACGACTGGGGAGCTGATGAAGAACGCCGTCGACGCGCGCCGTGTCGCCCAGACGGCGATGGCGCTGGCGGTCCGTGAGGCCCGCGCCCAGGGCTGGTCCTGGGACAAGATCTCAGCCGCCCTCGGGGGAAGCCCGAACGGCGAGACGCTGCGCAGAAACTTCGGCGATGGAAAGGCCACGCCGTGACCGATCACGTGGCCGGCGCCGCCCCGCGACCGGCGGCCAACAGGCTTCTGCGCGAGCACTACGAGACGCTCGCCGCCCTGCTCGACGCGAACACCTTCCGCCACCTGGACAGGCTCGGCGTCGCTGCCGGGCGTCGCTGCCGGGCGTCGCTGCTGGGAGATCGGCGCGGGAGCGGCGACCGTGCCGGCATGGCTAGCCCGACGCGTCGGGCTAGCCGGCTGTGTGCTGGCCACCGTCGTCGACGTGACCTTTCTGCGGGAGGCCGGCGACCTGTCCTTCGAGGTCGCCCTACACGACATCGGAGCCGACCCCGCCCCGCCGGGCGCCTTCGACCTCGCGCATGCCCGCCTGGTGCTGGAACACGCCCCCAGCCGCGACCCGGCCCTGCGCACAATGGCTCAGACCCTGCGGCCAGGAGGCTGGCCACTGATCGAGTCCGCCGACCCCCACTCCAGCCTCTCGCCTGCCCCGACGCGATAGCCCCGCCCAAGCCCGCGCGAACCGGCTCCGCAACGCCTGCTGGACACTCCAGGCCCGCCGCACCGACCTCGGCTATGCGCGCACGCTTCCTCACCGGCTCCGCGGCGTCGGCCTCACCGACGTCGAAGCCCAAGCCCAAGCCTGCTTCTCTCTCGCCGGCCCCGCCCCGGCCCGGCTCCAGCGCACCTTGATCGAACGGGCGCGTAGCCACCTGACCGCCGCGGGGTTGGCCACGGAAGAAGACATCGACCAGCACCTGGCGGACCTCGACGCGGCCGGCTTGACCTCGCGGCCTTCCCGGTCATCTCCGCCTGGGGCCGCAAAGAGCACTGACAACCCAGAGCAGCGCGACCTCGGCCGCTCTCGGCGTCAACGCGACGCGAGCCGCGGGCGAGCCGGTACCCGTGCCCTGTCACGGCGATGGACGGGTGCACCCGATCGGGGCCAGCCGGCATGGTGGTCGTCGCTAAGGTCGCCAAGGCCGTCACCGCCAAGGGCACGCTCACCATGCCGATGAGGCCATGTCCTTGGCGAAGCGCCACCAGAACAACACGCTTGTCGTCACGTCCACGCAGCCAGGGGCTGACGGGGCGTAGTGCGCCAGTGAGCTCGCGTAGCAGTCCGACGCTGTCGATCACCAGCGCGCTACCGACGCCGATCTGCATCGCCAGAGCTAGGCCCATCGCCCATCGCCCAGCCGCGCAACGTGTCGCCGATGGCACGCCGGACGCCTCCACCACCTCGTCGGATGCCTGTGCTGGCCGCTGTCGGGCCTTGATCCAGCCGTGGTCTGGGGTTGCGACAGGCACCCTGCGAGACCGTGTAGCATCTGCTTTGCACTCGGGCGGTGAGCCCGGGAGTCACCGGTCCGGGTGGCGGAATGGCAGACGCGCTAGCTTGAGGTGCTAGTGCCCTTTAACGGGCGTGGGGGTTCAAGTCCCCCCTCGGACACGATCCATTACCCCACGGTAGGCATCGTCGATCTTCAGGTAGGCCTTCACCGTGTTGGTCTCGACCTGATAGGTCAGGCGTAGGCCTAGATGGCGGTACAAGTCCGTCTTCTCCACTGGTTCCACCTCGGCGAACGCCTTGGCTGCCTCGCCCAGGGACGCGACCAGGCTGCTGATCTCCTCGCGCGTGAGCTGCCGCTCCTGTCCTTGCCGTGCCTCGCGGAGATCCCGCTCGGCGGTGGTCTTCTCCGCTTGGGCCTGTGCGATCCAGCCGGTGACGACTGCGGGGTCGGCTCCGGCGTCCAGCGCGGCTCGGTAGCGGGCCAGTTTGGCGTTGCTGTCCTCGATGGCCCGTCGGGCCTGTTCGCAGGCGAGATCATCGGCTGTCGTGCTGGTCTGGGCCGCGACCATGGCGTCGAGAGTCGTGGAGAGCTGCGGGGGAGCGAGGGCGCGGGCGAGCCAGCTGTCGAGGGCGGGCAGGATGGCGTCCTCGCGGAGGTAGACGTTGGTGGGGTGGCTGACGGTGTTCGCGAGGGCGTATTCCTGTGGGTAGCGGCAGCGGTAGTAGGCGACGCCTCGGGCGGTGTGGCCTTGCATCTTGCGGTCGCAAACGCCGCAGTAGAGCGCTCCCCGGAGCGCGTAGGGCTGGCGGGTGCGCGGTCGCTTCTGGTCGCCGGGGCCGCGTCCCCGGCCGGCGAGGAGTTGTTGTGCCTGGGTGAACGTCTCGGTGTCGATGATCTCCGGGTGGGCGGTCTCCTCCGACCAGACCCATTCGTCGGCGGGGTTCCAGCGCAGTTTGGTGGTGTGCCCGAGGCCGACGTCCTCGACGTCGAGGAGGACCTCGTCCTTGCGTTGGCGGTTCCAGACCTTGTACCTGCCGAAAAGTACGTCCGGGCAGGTCAGGCCGCATGTTCGTACTCGTGCAGGATGCCGCCGAGCCGGTCGCGCCGGCGGATGTCGAGGTGGGTGAGCCGGTCCGGGGCGGTGATCGGTTCGGGCGGCGGCCGGAGCGGTCTGGAGTTGGCAATGCCCTGGTGGGGACGGTGCGCGTTATAGAACGCCTCATAGGTGCGCAGGGTGTGCAGGAGATGGCGCTGGTTGTAGATGAGGGTTCGGTCGAGGAGTTCCCGGCGGCAGCTGCGCACCCACCGCTCCATGATCGCGTTCATCCGTGGGACTCGGACGCCGCTGCGCACGACTGCGATCCCGACGTCAGCCAGGATCGCGTCGAACAGGGCGGGGTACTTGCCGTCGCGGTCGCGGATGAGGTAGCGGGCGGTCGAGCCGGCGTCCTGGAGGTCCATGGCGAGGTTACGGGCGGCCTGGGTCACCCACGCGGTGGTGGGATGAGCAGTGGCGCCGAGGATCCGGATACGGCGGCTGGAATGTTCGATCACCGCGAGGATGTACAGGCGGGTCCCAGCCAGGGTCACCGTTTCGAAGAAGTCGGCGGCGAGGATCGCGTGGGCCTGGGACCGCAGGAAGCCGGCCCAGGTGGTAGCGGTCCGCTCGGGCACGGGGTCGATGCCTGCCTGGTACAGGATCTCCCAGACGGTGGACGGGGCGACTTTGATGCCGAGGGTCAGCAGTTCGCCGTGGATCCGCCGGTAGCCCCAGCTGCTGTTCTCCCGGGCCAGCCGCAGCACCAGGGTGCGGATCGAGGCCACGGTGCGGGGCCGGCCACGCCGTCTGGGGCGGGAAGCTCTGGCGTGGTAGCGGGCGATCAGGTTGTGTGGTGCCAGCGCAGCACCGTCTCCGGGCGCACGAGTAGCCGCAGGTCGCGCAGGGTTGGCCGCGGCAGCGTGTGCAGGAGTGCGGCGAGCAGGGCGCGGTCGGCGGGTTGGAATTGGAGCCGGTGGCCGTCGAGTTGGCGGTGCAGCACGGCGATCTGGTGTCGCAGGGTGAGGATCTCGATGTCCTTGTCGTGATCGCTGCGGGGCAGCAGGCGCAGCAGCGCGAACGCGTTCGTGACACCGAGGTAGGTCAGCCGAAGCACCATGAGGTGGCATCCTCGCGCAGCCACCGGCCCCAACGGCTGCGGCCACCCTGACCAGGGCGGATGGCATTATCGGCATGCACAGCCCGCGGGAAGCGCGGGGCGCGGGAAGGCCCGGATGGTCAGGTCCAGGTGACGGTGAGTTCGTTGCGGGCGCCGAAGCGTTCCAGGTGGCGGCCGACGACGTCCTTGACGCGGTCGAGGTCCTCGGCCGCGGGCGCGGTCGCGTGCAGCACGAGTGCGTCGCCAGTGGCGGTGAGCAGGCAGGTGCCGCCGGCGATCGTCAGCATGGTGCCGTGGGGAGTCTCGACCGGTTCGGAGTGCCGGCCGAGGTGGGAGGCGAGCTGCTTGAGGTAGCGCGGCGCGGCGTCGGTCGCCACCCGGGCGTCCGCTTCGAGCATGTCGACCATCGTTGACCTCCTTGAGGGTCCGGCTGCCTGACTGCCTGACGGCTTTGTTGCCGCCTCAGTCTCGTGACACCGCCCGGCCCGCGCCGGGCTGGCCCGCTGGGCTGGCGTGGTCGGCCGGGTCGAGGCCGGCCAGGTCGTGGCGGATCCGTTCGGCGAGGTACGGCAGGGTGCCCTCGCGCAGCCAGCGGGCGAAATGCGCGGATTCGGTGTGCGCACGCATCGCCGCCTCGTCGACGTATTCCTCGTAGATAGCGAAAACCACTGGATCCGTCGGCGACCGAGCGACGTGATAGGCGGTGTTGCCGGGCTCTGCCCGGGTGTGCCTGACCATTTCGCGCAGCGAGTCCGCCACCTTCTGCTCGGCGCCCGGGCGCGCCCGGTAATGCACGATGACGACGTGGCTCATAAATCCTCCGGCGGCGGATAGACAGGCGTACGAAACCCATCATGGACCGTCTCGCCCGCCGTCCGTGCCGTCCGTCGTGGCCCGCGGCGTACACCTTAGCTTGCGGTTCTGTGTGTGTCCGCTGACGGCGGACCGCTCCTACCATCGTGCTCGATCAGCGGCCGGGGCACCAGCCCCTGGCGCGGTAGCGAGCGAGAGGACGGTCGGGAGCCCATGGCACCAACGGCGCCGACAGGCCCGGGCTTGGCCCTCATGTCACCGCCCGAGGGCGTCTTCATCGACGTGCTGGACCCAGCCGACCTGCGGCGGGTGGTGGGGCGGGTACCGGCCATGTCGCCGGCGGAGGTCACCACCCTCTACGACGCGGCGGCCGAGGGAGCGGCGCGCTGGCGGGACACGTCGCCGCTCGAGCGGGCGCGGGTGCTGGCGGCGGGCGCGGCCAACCTGCGCAGCCGCCGGGAGGACGTCGCCGCGGACCTGGTCGCCGAGATGGGCAAGACCCGTGCCGAGGCGACCATCGAGGTCGAGAAGTCCGCGGACTTTCTTGACTACTACGCGGGCCTGGCACGTGCGCCCTACGGCTATCTGCTTGTCGATTCCCGGCCCGGAACGCAGACGAGTGTGCGCACAGAGCCGCTCGGCGTCGTCTGCCTCATCACCCCGTGGAACGACCCGCTGCTCACCCCGGCGAGAAAGATCGCGCCGGCGCTGGCGACCGGAAACGCGGTGATTCTGAAGCCGGCGACGGAGACACCACTTGTCGCCCTGCGCCTGGAACAGGCATTGCGGGAGGCGGGCCTGCCGTCCGGCGTTTTCGCGACGGTGACCGGTCGGGTGAGCGAGATCGAGGCCGCGCTGCTGGACGACCCGCGGCTGGCCGCCGTGTCGTTCACCGGCAGCAACGCGGTCGGCCAGCGGATCAAGCGGCGGCTCGCCGACCGCAACGTGCGCCTGCAGACCGAGATGGGTGGCAAGAACGCCTCGGTGGTGCTCGAGGACGCGGACGTCGACCTCGCCGTGGCGACGGTCGCCGCCGCCGCGTTCGGCCAGGCGGGCCAGCGCTGCACCGCCACCAGCCGGGTCATCGTCGATCGTGCGGTCGCCGGCCAGGTCGTCGACGGTCTGGCGCGCGCCGCCGCCGAGGTGCGCCTCGGCCCGGGCGCGGAGCCGGCGACCACCATGGGCCCGCTCGTCTCCGCCCGCCACCGCGCCGACGTGCTGGAGCACATCGGCCGGGCACGGGCGCAGGGAGCCCACGTCGTCACCGGGGGCGAGGCGCCGAGCGACGAGCCGCTCGCGCACGGCTGCTACGTCACCCCGACCGTCCTCACCGACGTCGAGACGACCATGGACATCTGGCGCGAGGAGGTTTTCGGCCCGGTCGTCGTCGTCCAGGTCGTCGACGGGTTCGACGCCGCGGTGGCCGCGACCAACGACTCGGCCTTCGGCCTCGCCGCCGCCGTCTTCACCACCAGCCTGGCGCGGGCGCACGCGTTCGCCGACCGGGCGAACACGGGGCAGGTCTCGGTGAACCTGCCGACCTCGGGATGGGACGTCCACATGCCCTTCGGCGGCTTCGGCGACTCCGGGTCACCATTCAAGGAACAGGGCCTGGAAGGTCCGCGTTTCTACACCCGGGTGAAGACCGTCGCGATCCGCCACGGCGGCGCGCTGTGAGCGTGGACGCCGAGCGGAACGGCCAGTCCGAGCGCCCGGTGACGGAGGTCTTGCCGGCGGGGTCGGGATGGCGGGTCGGGGTGGTCGGGGCGGGGCTGGTCGGACTCGCGGTCGCCCGCCGGCTCGCCCAGCTCGGCGCCGAGGTGACGGTCCTGGAGAAGGAGGACGACGTCGCCACCCACCAGTCCGGGCACAACTCGGGGGTCGTCCACGCCGGGCTCTACTACCAGCCCGGCTCACTGAAGGCGACGCTGTGCCGGCGCGGCGCGGGGCTGCTGCGCGAGTTCTGCGCCGAGCACGGGCTGGTGTTCAAGGAGATCGGCAAGGTCGTCGTGGCCCGCGACGGGGTCGAGCGCGGCCGGCTCGCCGGTATCGAGGCGCGGGCGAAGGCCAACGGTGTGCCGGGCGTGCGCTGGCTCGACCCGGCGGCGCTGCGGGAGCTGGAACCGAACGTCACCGGCGTCGCGGCGCTGCACTCGCCGACGACCGCGATCGTCGACTACCGGGCCGTGGCGCGCGCGATGGCGGACGACGTGCGCGCCGCCGGCGGACGGGTGCTGTTCGCCTCCCCGGTCGCCGCCGTGACCCCGGACGGTGTCGACGGTGTGTCGGTGCGGGCCGGCGAGGAGCGGTACCGGTTCGACCGGGTGGTGCTGTGCGCCGGGCTGCAGTCCGACGTCGTCGCGCGGCTCGCGGGTGATGACGCGGGGCCGGCGATCGTACCGTTCCGCGGCGAGTACTACCGGCTTGTCCCCGAGCGGGCGGGCCTGGTGTGCGGCCTCGTCTATCCGGTGCCGGACCCGGCCTATCCGTTCCTCGGCGTGCACCTGACTCCGCGGGTGGACGGCAGCGTGGACATCGGCCCCAACGCCGTCCTCGCCGCGGCCCGCGAGGGATATCGACGCCGTGACGTCAGCCCGCGGGAGTTCGCGGCGGTGCTGCGCTGGCCGGGGGCCCGCCGGCTGTTCCGCCAGCACTGGCGGGCCGGGGCGCGGGAGCTGCGCGGGTCGCTGTCCAAACGGGCGTTCGTCGCCGCCGCCCGCGCCTATGTGCCCGAGCTGCGGGCCCCTGACGTCGTGCGCGCTCCCGCCGGCGTGCGGGCGCAGGCGGTGGACGCCGACGGCGCGCTCGTCGACGACTTCCGGATCAGCCGCCTCGGCCCGGTGACCGCGGTCCGCAACGCCCCGTCGCCGGCGGCGACGTCGTCGCTCGCGATCGCCGAGCACGTCGTCGACCGCTTGGCCGCCGTCGCCTGAGCCGCGATCCGCGCGCCATCGCCCCGAACCGCCGTCGCTACGAACCGCCATCGCCGAGCCGCCGGTCCCCGAACCGCCGCCGTCGCGCCGTCCCGGCCGTCCGCCGCCGGGCTGGTTTCCAAGGTCCAGTCCGCCTCCACCGAGCGAAGCGAGGAACCGCACCGATGTTCATCGTCGACTCCCAGATCCACATCTGGAAGGAAGAGACGCCCGACCGTCCCTGGGTCCCGGGCGCCCGGGAACGGATCCGGCTCAACGGGCACCGTGAGGAGGCGTTCTCCTACGAGGAGGCGCTGAGCCTGATGGACGCCGCCGGGGTGGACCGGGCGCTGATCCTGCCGCCAAGCTGGGAGGGCGACCGGACCGACTACGCGCTCGAGGCCTGCGCGGCGTACCCGGACCGGTTCGGCGTGATGGCGCGGATTCCGCAGAACAAGCCCGCCGAGGGCGCGGCGATGATGCGGGACTTCGCGCAGAACCCGTATGTGAAGGGCACGCGCCTCACGTTTCACCGGCCGATCGACCGGAACTGGATGATCGACGGCACGAACGACTGGTACTGGCCGCTGGCCGAGGAGCTCGGCATCCGGACGATGGTGCACGCCCCGATCTGGAAGGCCGAGCTCGGCGCCATCGCCACCCGCCACCCCGAGCTGCGGATCATCATCGACCACATGGGGATTATGGCCCGCTGCGTCGACGACGCGATCGGCTACTGGGTCAAGGAGACCGCCGACCTGCACGTCCACCCGAACATCTACGTCAAGGTCTCGGCGATCCCCGGCTACTCGACCCACCCGTTCCCGAATCTGAACCTCGCCAAGTACGTCCGAGAGATGGTCGACGCGATGGGCCCGAAGCGCTGCTTCTGGGGTACCGACCTCACCCGACTCATGGGCCACGGCCTGACCTACGCCGACACGATCGCCCAGTTCACCGAGCACTTCGGCCTCACCGCCGAGGAGCTCGAATGGGTCATGGGCCGAGGGATCTGCGAGTGCCTCGACTGGCCGGTGCCGGTCGCCGCCGAGGCCGCCTCGGTCGCGGAGCCGGCCCCGTGACCGGTCCGGGCACCGGCGGCGCGGCTGGCGGCCGGGCGGGGGTCGACCGGGCCGACGGCGGCGAGGCGATCCTCGCCGCCTGCCGAAGCCTCGGCGTCGACGTGATCTTCTCCTCGCCGGGGTCCGAGTGGGCCCCGGTGTGGGAGGCGCTCGCCCGCCAGGCACGCGACGGCGCCGAGGGCCCCCGCTACCTGGACCTCATGCACGAGACGCTCGCCGTGGCGATGGCGACCGGCTACGGCCTGGTCACCGGCCGCCCGCAGCTGGTGCTGCTGCACGCCGGCCCCGGCCTGTTGCAGGGTGCCTGCGGCATCCACGGCGCGCTGCTCGCCGGGGCCGGGATGGTCGTCTGCTCGGCCGAGTCGCTGACCTACGGCGAAGGTCTGTCGGCCGGCGCGGGCGCCGTGGACCCGGGGTCGCAGTGGTACCGCAACCTGTCGATGGTCGGCGGGCCGCAGGCGTTCGCGGCACCGTGGGTGAAGTGGTCGTCGCAGGTCGGCGACGTCGGCACGCTGTACGGGTCGGTGGTGCGCGCCGCGGAGCTGGCGGTGCGCGGGCCCGCCGGGCCGGTGTACCTGAACGTGCCCGTCGAGGTGCTGCTCGCGCCCTGGGACGCGGCCCGGGCGGACGTGCGGCCGGTGGCGCCGGCGGGGCGGCGGGTCAGCACCGACGATGAGCTGGAGCGGGCCGCCCGCCGGCTGCTGGCCGCCGAACGGCCGGTGCTGATCACCGAGTCGGTGGGGCGGGCGCCGGACGGGTTCGGGGCGCTGGTCGAGCTCGCCGAGCTGCTCGCGGTCCCGGTGGTGGAGCCGCAGTCGGCGGTGTGCGCGAACTTCCCGCGCACCAGCCCGCTGCACCGCGGCGGCGAGGCCGGGGCGCTCACCCGCGACGCGGACCTGATCGTGCTCGCCTGCTGCCGGGCGCCCTGGTACCCGCCGAGCAACCGGCCCGCGGACGCCGAGGTGCTGGTGATCGACGACGTGCCGCAGCGGCCGGTGATGGCCTACCAGGTGCTCGGCGCCGACCAGTACCTGGAGGGCGACGTCGGCCCCACCCTGCGGGCGCTCAGCGCGAAGATCAAGGCGCTGGGTGTCGACGAGCAGCGGGTCGCGGCCCGGCGTGCCCAGCTCGCCACGCCGTCGCCGGCGGCGACCCGTGCCGGCGGCCCG
>NZ_KI912266.1:5881581-6022806 GCF_000235425.2 Pseudofrankia saprophytica | reverse complement strand
GCCCGGCCGGTGCCGGTGGCGCGGCCGACTCGGGCGGCGGGCTGGCCGCGGCGGACGTCGCGGCGGCGCTGCGCGAGCTGCTCGACGGGCGGGCCGCGGTCGTCGACGAGACGATCACCCACAGCCGGGTCGTCGCCGAGCACCTGCGCGCCGAGGAGCCGCTGCGCTACAGCTACGTGCAGGGCGGGCTCGGCCAGGGGCTGGGTGTGGCGCTCGGTGTGAAGCTCGCCGACCCGGACCGAGAGGTGGCGCTGACGGTCGGCGACGGCTCGCTGCTCTACAACCCGATCATCCAGTCGTTCGCGGCCGCGCGCGGCCTCGGCCTGCCGATCCTGGTCGTCGTCTTCAACAACGGGCAGTACCGGTCGATGAAGCTCAACCACCTGCGCTTCTACCCGGACGGCGCCGCCGTCACCGAGAACGACTTCCGCGGCGTCAACCTGCCCGACGCACCCGAACTCGCGGCCCTGGTCGGCCCCTTCGGCATGTTCGGCGCGACCGTCACCGACCCGGCGGACCTGCGCCCGACGCTCGCGCGCGCCCTGGCGTCCGTCCGCTCGGGCACGACCGCGCTGGTAGACGTCCGCCTCACCCGATAACCGCCGCGACCCGCGATGCCCGCGGGCGGGCCCGCGTCCGTTACCGCCCGTTACCTGGAAGTTTCCTGTCTACCCGTCTGGAGCGTTCATGGCAGCCCCCCGCACCCTCGTGCCGGACAAGACGCTGCGCACGCTGGTCAGCGACATCTTCGTGGCCGCCGGCACCAGCCGGGAGCACGCCGACACCGTCGCCGACGTCCTCGTCTGGGCGAACCTGCGCGGCGTCGACTCGCACGGCGTCTCCCGAGTGCCCCGCTACCTGGAACTGTTCGAGAAGGGCGAGGCGAACCCGACGCCCACCATCGCCGTCGACGAGCTGCGCTCGGCGGTGGCCGTCGTCGACGCGGACGCCGCGCCCGGCCCGGTCGCGCTCTCGCTGGCGATGGACCAGGCCGTCAGCATGGCCCGCTCGACCGGCGTCGCCTGGGTGACCGTGCGCGGCACGGTCCACACCGGCGCGATCGGCTACTACACCGAGCGCGCCGCGAGTTACGGCATGGCCGGTCTCGGGATCGTCGCCGGCGTGCCGAACATGGCCTACCCCGGCTCCACCGGCGCCGGGGTGGCGACGAGCCCGCTGTCGGTGGCCATCCCGGCGGGCCGGCACCCGACCGTGCTGCTGGACATGGCGACCGCCGTGATCGCGCTCGGCCGGATCGCCCAGCACAAGGCGTCCGGGACGCCACTGCCCGAAGGGGCGGCACTGACGAAGGACGGCCGGCCGACGACCGACCCGGCCGAGGCCGCGGTGCCGCTGCCGGTCGGCGGGGCGAAGGGCGCCGGGATGTCGCTGGTCTTCGAACTGCTCGCGAGCGGCCTCGCGGCCAACCCGATCGTGTCGTCCTACCACTCGGGGACGCCGGAGGGCCGCCGGCACAGGCAGAACGCGGTCCTGGTAGCGGTCGACATCTCGGCGTTCGTCCCGGTCGAGCGGTTCCGCGGGATCGTCGACGAGACCGTCGACGCGATCAAGGCGCTGCCGGCGAGCGACCCGGACCGGGAGCTGCTGGTCCCCGGCGAGCGGGGGGCGCGGACGTTCACCGAGCGGCTCACGAACGGGGTGCCGCTGGCGCCGGGCCTGGTCGCCAAGCTGGTCGGGCAGGCGCGGGCGCTCGGCGCCCCGGTCCCCGAGGGCCTGTGAACCCGGCCGCGGGAACCGGTCGCCCGATTCCCGCGGCCAGGCCGGCCGCCCTGCCCGGCCGGTTTTCCCGGCCGGTTTCCCGGCGGTCGGGAGAACTCAGTCGGCGACCATCCGGTCGTGGTCGGACAGATGCTCGACGGTGCGGCCGGTGGCGACGAACGTGCGGGTGACGTAGGCCGAGTCGTAGACCCACAGGATCGTCATCGGAACCTGGCCGACATTGCGGAACAGATGCGGGATGCCGGCCTCGACGTAGGTGGTGTCGAACGGCTCGAGGCGGGTCGTCTTCCCGTCGATCTCGACCTCGGCGTCGCCGGACAGCAGCGTCACGTGCTCCACGCAGTTGTGGGTGTGCAGCGGCGCTCCGGTCCCCACGGGATAGGTACTGATTCCGGAGGTGAGGGTGATCTGCTCGGTCGCGCTGGCGCGGGTGATGAGCGGCAGCGTGCGGACGCTCCCACCGCGGTCGAGCCGTTCCACCTGGCTCGCCTTGATGATGGTCACCGGGGCTCCTCCCAGATCCGGCGTCGGCTCGGTGAGTCCTTGCTTCGACGCGCGGGCCGCCATCGACCGTAGAAGGCGCAGGTGAGGGGCCGCGAGCGCACAACCCGAAGCCTAATGTTTCGCCGACGGGAACCAGCTCGGCGAGATTCCCCTGGACAGCTCCGAGCCGTTTGGGAACCCTTATGGGAACTCTTGTCAAGATCATCTGAAGGAGGATGCAGGTGCGCTTGGGACCTATTCAGGAAATGACCCCGCGGCAGGCGGAGATCAGTGAGCGGATCACCGCCCGGCGCGGCGGCACGCGCGGCCCTTTCCTGGTCTGGCTGCGCAGCCCCGAGCTATGTGAGCGGGTAGAGGCGCTCGGTGCCTACTGCCGGTTCGAGTCCGCGCTTTCACCACGGCTGCGAGAACTCTCCCTGCTGATCGCCGCGCGCCACTTCGACGCCCAGTACTCGTGGAACGCCCATGTCGACAAGGCGGTCGAGGTGGGTGTGTCACGCGAGGGGCTGGAACGGCTCGCGCGCCGCGAGGACCCCCAGTTCCCGGCCGCCGACGAGCAACTGCTCCACCAGTTCGCCACCGAGATCCTCGAGTGGCACTTCGTCAGCGACGAGACGTTCGCCGCCGGGCTCGCCGCGTTCGGCGAGCAGGGCTTGGTGGACCTCATCGGCTGCCTCGGCAACTTCTCGATGCTGGCCATGCTGCTCAATACCTTCCAGGTCGACCTGCAGGCGAACCGCACCCCGCCGTTCCCGGACGTCCGTGGCTACGCCAAGATCGGCCCGGCCCCCGGCCTCGACCCCGGCTCCGCCGCCGAGGCCGGACGTGAGCCGGAGCTGGTCGGCCCACAGCGGTCGGAGACGCCGTGACCACCGCGGCCCCTGAGCAGGGAACGCCTCGGGGCACCGGGCTCCCGGCCACGGGCACGGGAGCCGACCCCGCGGGCTCGGCTCCCGTGGACGCCGACTCGGCCGGGCGCGGGCGTTCTGGCGCCGGCCCCTGGCCCGGGCGGGCCCAGGGCCGGGGGCGCCATCCCGGGCATGGGCATGGGCATGGGCACTCCTGGGGGTACCAGGGAGCCCGGTTCGCGGTCGTCGGCGTCTGGCTGCTACTGATCGGCGTCTACGGCCTGACCGAGCCGGACAGGTTCCTGACGACCGGCACCTTTCAGACGATCTTCGGAAGCCAGCAGGCACTGGTGTTCCTGACCGCGGCGCTGCTGTGCACGATCTGCATCGGGGAGTTCGTCGACCTGTCGGTGCCGTCGGTCTTCGGCCTCGCCGCGATCCTCGTGCCAGTGCTGACCGTCCAGCATGGCTGGAACGTCTGGCTCGCGAGCCTGGTCGCGATCGTCGTCGCGACCGTCGTGGGGGCGGTCAACGGCGCCCTGATCGTGCGCCTCGGCGTGAACACGATCGTCGTGACGCTCGGCATGGGGACGCTGCTGCTCGGCGTCGCGTTGTGGGTCAGCAACCTGACGCCGGTGAGCGGTCTGTCCAGCGACTTCTCGAAGATCTCGTTGCTCGACGTCGGCGGCCTGCCGGTCAGCTTCTACGAGGGCGTCGCCCTCATGCTGGCGTTCGCCTACGTCCACCTGGCCACCCCGCTGGGGCGGAACATGCGTTTCGTCTCGGCGAACCGCGAGGTCAGCCGGCTCGCCGGGGTCCGGGTGAACGGGATCCGCTTCGGCGCGTTCGTCGCGGCCGGCCTGATCAGCGGCGTCGGCGGGGTGCTCGCCACCGCCGCGACCGGCGGCTTCGACCCGACCGTCTCGCAGAGCTACCTGCTGCCGGTGTTCGCCTCCACGTTCCTCGGCACCGCGATCCTGCAGCCCGGCCGGTTCAACCCGCTGGGGACGCTCATCGCCGTCTACTTCCTCGCCACCGGCATCCTCGGCCTGCAGCTGATGGGCGTGGCCGGCTGGGTCTCCAACGTCTTCTACGGCGGTGTCCTGGTGGTCGCCGTGACGATCTCCACCCTTCTGCACCAGCGTTCCGGCTGACCCCGCCCGAGCCACTCCCGAATCTGGCGTACCACTCCCGAAAGGTTCTCCGACGATGCGGACATCTCTGGGACGCCCCGACCGCCTACCGTTATCCCGCTACGGTGTCGCGGCCGCCGCCGCGTTAGCGACCGCGGTCGTCCTTGCCGCCTGCGGCTCCTCTGGCTCGGACGACGACGGCGCGGGCACCTCGGCCACCGGTGCCGCGAGTGCCTCGGCGAGCGACGACACGCTGACCGCCACCGTCGACAAGCTGCTCGAGCCCATCGCCCGCATTCCGGTGCCGACCACCAAGCTTGACGGCGTCGCCGGCCTGAAAGGCAAGACCGTCTACTACGTCCCGGTCACCCAGCAGTCCTCGCAGTTCAAGATCATCGGAGACGCGCTGGCGAGCGCCCTGGACGCGGTCGGGATCTCGCTGCAGATCTGCAACGGCGGCGCCAACCCGACGCAGATCACCGCCTGCGTCAACCAGGCCGTCGGCGCGAACGCCGGCGCGATCGTCACCGACGCGATTCCGTACGCGCTGGCCGCCAACGCCCTCGGCGCCGCGCAGGCGAAGAACATCCCGGTCCTCATCACCAACCAGATCGCCGACCCGGCCCACCCCGTCAGCAAGACCCTCGGCTACGTCGAGGGCGGCGGCACCGCCCAGCTCAAGGCCGTCGCCGACTGGATCATCGTCGACTCCGGCGGCAAGGCGAACGTCCTCATCAACGGCAGCACCGACTCGCCGTCGTCGCAGGCCTACGTCCAGGCCGCCAGGGACGAGTTCTCCGACCACTGCCCCGGCTGCAAGGTGACGGTGAACTCGATCTCGTCGGCGAACTTCCCGCTGATCGCCCCGTCCACGAGCTCCGCGATCCTGCGCACCCCGGGCGTGAACTACGTCCTGTCGGAGTTCGACCAGTACCTGCAGCCGACGCTCGGCGGCGTCCAACAGGCCGGAAAACTCACGTCGGTGAAGGGCGCGTCCGGCTCGGCGCAGCTCGCCGGCCTGCAGATGCTCGCGTCGAAGAACTTCCTACACGTGGACGCCGGTCAGGCGTCGACCTTCCAGGGCTGGGTGGACGCCGACGCGGTGCTGCGGCTGATGCTCGACAAGCCGCTGCCCGCGTACGACTCGGTCGTGCGGCTGTTCACCCGTGACAACGTCTCCGGGCTGAAACTGACCGCCGACGGCGAGGCCTCCGGCGAGTGGTACGGCCCGACCAGCTTCCCGGTGCAGTTCAAGGCGCTGTGGGGACTGAGCTGACCCATGCAGCCCTCCCCGCAGACCACCCGTCCCGACTCGGCCGAGGCGGGCGACCCGCCCCGGCTGAGCGTCGAGAACGTCTCGAAGACCTTTGGCCGGTACCGGGCGCTGCGCGAAGTCGGCCTCGACCTGCGACCAGGCGAGATCCACGCCCTCGTCGGCCAGAACGGCTCGGGCAAGTCGACACTGGCCAAGGTTCTGACCGGCTATCACGCGCCCGACCCGGGCGGGCGGGTGCTGGTCGACGGCGTCGAGCTGCGCCTGCCGGTCCGGCCGCGCCAGGCGCGTGCCGCCGGGGTCGCCGTCGTCCACCAGAGCCTCGGCCTCGTCGGGGAGGCGAGCGTCGTGGAGAACCTGCGGGTCGGGCGGTTCCGTGCCGGCCGGTTCTCCCGGCGGATCCGCTGGCGCGAGGAGCGGGCGGCGGCGCTCGCGGTCCTCGAACGCCTCGGCCGGCCGCTGCCGCTGCACGTCCCGGTCGCCTCGCTGCCCGAGGAGGCCAAGGCGACGGTCGCGATCGCCCGGGCGCTGCAGGACGCGCACCGCGGCCGCGGAATGATCATCTTCGACGAGTCGACCCGTTCGCTCGGCCGGGAGGCGCTCGAGCACTTCTACGGCATCCTCGACGAGGTGGTCGCGACCGGCACGGCCGTCCTGATGATCACCCACCGGTTGGAGGAGGTCCTCGAGGCCGCGGACCGGGTCACCGTGCTGCGCGACGGCGTGGCCGCCGAATCCGGCCTGCCCACACGGGACCTGCGCGCGACCGACCTGGCTCGCCTCGTTCTCGGCCGCGCTCTCACGTCCCTTCCGGGCCCGTCCCGGACCTCGCCCAACCCGGCCACCGCGCCCGCGCCGGCGAGGGATGCCGCGGAACCGGCGGCGGCGTCGTCGGCCGAGCCGGCGGTGGCCGCCGAGCCGGCGGCGGCGGTGATCGAACTGGTGGGGGTGTCCGGCGCGGTTGCGCGGGACGTGTCGCTGCGGCTGGAACCGGGCGAGGTCGTGGGCGTGACCGGGCTGACGGCGAGCGGGTACGACGAGCTGCCCTACCTGGTGACGGGAGCGCGCCGGGCCGGCGCGGGCCGGCTCACCATCGCCGGGGCGTCGCTGGACCTGACGTCCCTCGACAGCCGGTCGGCGATCGCCGCGGGGGTGGCGCTCGTGCCGGAGGCGCGCGAGCACGCCGGGCTCGCGCTCGAGCTGACCGTCGGCGAGAACGTCGTGCTGCCTCGGGTGACGGTGGCGGTGGGTGACGACCGGCCGGAGGCGGTCATCGGACGGACTGGCGGCCGCGGCGGTGGGAGCCCCGCGGGCTCGCGGCGGCGCGGGCGACGCGACCCGGGCGGGGAGCGGGACTGGTACCGCCACGAGGAGCCGCGCCGGCCGCGCGGCGGGCTGATGCCGGTGGATCGGGACGCCGAGCGGGCGCTCGTGAAGCACTGGATCAACGCCGTCGACGTGCGCCCGCCGGCGCCGGAGCTGGCGGCCGGGAAGCTCTCCGGTGGCAACCAGCAGAAGGTGCTGCTGGCGAAGTGGCTGGCGGTGCGGCCGCGGCTGCTGGTGCTGCACGAGCCGACCCAGGCCGTCGACGTCGGTGCCCGGCACGCCATCATCAGCACGATCCGGGAGGCGGCCGCGCGCGGCGCCGCTGTACTGGTGGCCGGCAGCGACGAGCACGAGCTGGCGCTGCTGTGCGACCGGGTACTCGTCTTCCGGGACGGCCGGGTCGCCGAGGAGCTGACCGGCGATCTCGAGCCGGACGCGATCGTCGCCGCGACCTTCAGCACCGGCGACCGTCGTGCCCTGCGCTCGCCGACCCGTTTCGGCGTCGCCGAGTCCGTGGGAGGGGCGACGGACGGGAGCGCGCCGGAGTAGTTTCCAGCGCACGGCGCCGCCGTGCTGACCAGGACCGATGGCGCTCCTCCAGCGGACCGGCCGGTGCTGATCTTCCGGTACCCGGCGGTGGCGACGGTGCGGCCGCGCCAGCCGGTCCGCTCCACGCGTCAGGCTCAGACCAGGAAGGACGGGGACCGTGGACCGGATCACCGTCATGCGCAGCTTCGTCCAGGTCGGCGAGGAGGGCAGCTTCAGCCGGGCCGCGCGCAGGCTCGGCTTGTCCGGCTCGCTGGTGTCCCGACACGTCGCAGAGCTGGAACGCCAGCTCGACATCCGGCTGGTGAACCGGACCGCCCGGGCGGTGACGCTGACGGCGGCCGGGCGCAGGTACTACGACTTCGCGGACCGGATGCTGCACGACCTCGACGCGGAGGACGCCGCGCTGCGCGGCATGCGGGAACGCGCGGAAGGCCCGCTGGCGGTGATCTGTCCGAAGTGGATCGGGAACCTGGACCTCGGGGAGGCGATCGCCGACTTCGCGGTCGACCATCCGAAGATCCACGTGCGGTTCGAGGTCGGCGGGATGTCGGATCGGGCGTTCGACTTCCTGGACCAGGGATACGACGTCGCGTTCCACACCCGCGACCTGCGCGACTCGACGATGCTCATCCGCAAGCTCGCCGACATCGACTACGTGCTGTGCGCGTCGCCGGAGTACCTGGCCGGGCGGCCGCCGCTGACGGAGCCGGCGCAGCTCGCCGACCACGACTGTCTCGTGCACCTGAACGACCCCATCTGGCACCTGCACGGGAACGGCCGGGAGGTGCATTCGAAGGTGCTGACGGCGGTGTACTCGTCGAACAGCTACCTGACGCTGCGCAAGGCCGCGGTGCGCGGTCGGGGGCTCGCGCTCATGCCGATCCGGACGGTCGCGGCGGATCTGGACGCGGGTCTGCTGGAGCGTGCGCTGCCGGACCACCGCGGGCCGGCCCGCTCGCTGTACGCGGTGCACTCGCCGGGGGCGCACACGCTGCGCCGCGTCCGGGTCTTCCTCGACTACATCACCACCTGGTTCACCCGCAACCCGATGACCGCGACCTGACCGTTTCCGCATCTTTAGAGTTCGCCAAAACCCAGGGCCAGGCGTTGATCCGTCGTTCACGGCGGCCATAGTGTCGCCTCGTCCGAATGCGTGTCGACGCACGACGCGTGTCGAGATTGGAGTGCCTGACCGGTGACGATCCTTCGTATCGAGCGGGCCGTCTACGGAGTGGACGACGTGGCGACCTGTCGCCGGTTCTTCGAGGATTTTGGTCTTACCGCGGAGGCCGCCGACGGCTCCGACGGCTCCGACGAATGCGTGGTACTCACGACACGGACGAACCAGGTCGTGGAGCTGCGCCGCCGCGACGACATGGCCCTTCCACCGGCCGTGGAACCGGGGTCGACGCTGCGCGAGCTCGTCTGGGGTGTCGACGACCAGGCGGCGCTCGACCGGCTGGTCGAGAACCTCCGCAAGGACCGGACCGTGGCCGTCGACGCGCGGGGCGTCGCGCACACCCACGATGAGGCCGGCTTCGGCCTCGGCCTCGCCGTCGCCGCCGTCGTCCCGGTGGACGTGCCGGCGGCGGCGGTCAACCGGCCCGGCGCGCTGCGCCGCTGGAACGCGCCGCTGCCGCCGCCCGACGGCGCGGTCCAGCCGTTGCGGATCTGCCACGTCGCCTGGAACATCCCGAAGAAGGGCCGCGCCGAGGCGGTCGCCTTCTACGTCGACCGGCTCGGTTTCCGGATCACCGACGACGTCCTGCCCATGGGCACGTTCCTGCGGGCCGATGGCGACCAGGACCAGCACACCCTGCTGTTGTGCCACCGCCCGGACCGGGCCGGCGTGAACCACACCGCCTACGAGGTCGCCGGCTTCGACGAGGTGATCCTCGGCGGCAACCAGATGATCGCCAAGGGCTGGCGGGAGGCCCGCCGCCTCGGCCGGCACACCGTCGGTTCGAACGTCTTCCGGTTCGTTCACGCCCCGTGCGGCGGCCGCGTCGAGTACGCCGCCGACATGGACCGCGTCGACGCCTCCTACCCGGCCCGCGTCCACGAGACCACCCCGCCACACCACCTCTGGACCCTGCTGACCAACCGGGACGGTGACGAATGAGCACACAGACGATCCCGCCAGCGCCGGCGGATGCCGGCTCACCGGCCAACGCGACTGCCAGTGCCAGCTATCCCGAGTCGGCGATGTACATCGACGGCCGGTGGACGCAGGGGAGTGGGAGCCGGCGCGAGCCGGTGCTGAACCCGGCGACCGGCGAGGTGCTCGGCCAGGTACCGCTGGCCGAGGCAACCGACCTGGACGCGGCGACCGCCGCCGCCGAGCGGGGTTTCGCGCTGTGGCGGCACCTGCCGGTCGAGCGGCGCACCGCGATCCTGCGTCGGGCGGCCGACCTGCTGCGCGCTCGGGCCGGCGAGATCGGCCGGGTGATGACCCAGGAGGAGGGCAAGCCGTACGGCGAGGCCACCGGCGAGGTGACGCGCGTCGCCACGCTGCTGGACTGGGACGCCGAGGAGGGCCGGCGCGCCTACGGCCGGATCATCCCGACCGGGCCAGGGGAGACGCTCACTGTCACCCGCGCGCCCGTCGGCCCGGTGGCGGCGTTCACCCCGTGGAACTTCCCCGCCGGCGGCCCGATGCGCAAGATCGCGGCGGCGCTCGCGGCCGGCTGCTCCATCGTCATCAAGGCCTCCGAGGAGACGCCGGGGACCGCGAACCTCCTGGTAAGGGCCTTCGAAGAGGCCGGCCTGCCGGCCGGTGTGCTCAACCTGGTGTTCGGGGTGCCGAGCGAGGTCTCCGAGCGGCTGATCGCCTCGCCGGTGATCCGGTTCGTGGCGTTCACCGGGTCGATCCCGGTCGGCAAGCACCTGGCGGGCCTCGCCGCGGCCGTGATGAAGCCGACGATCATGGAGCTGGGCGGGCACGCCCCGGTGATCGTCTGCGCGGACGTCGACCCGGTCGAGGCGGCGAGATCCTGCGTGCGCGGGAAGTTCGTCAACGCGGGCCAGGTCTGCACGTCGCCGAGCCGGTTCTACGTCCACGAGAGCCACCACGACGCGTTCGTGGACGCGTTCGTCGAGGCCGCCGAGGCCGTCAGGGTGGGGAACGGGCTGGAACCCGGCGTCCAGATGGGCCCGCTCGCCAACCCGCGGCGACGCGCGGCCGTACACGCGCTGGTCGAGGACGCGCGAGCGCGCGGAGCGCGGGTGCTCACCGGCGGCGAGGTGCCGGACGGGGCCGGGTTCTTCTACCCGCCGACGGTGCTCGTGGACGTGCCGGAGGACGCGGTGATGCTGCGCGACGAGCCGTTCGGCCCGGTAGCGCCGATCATGACGTTCGCCGACCTGGACGAGGCGATCGGGCGGGCCAACGCGCTGCCGTACGGCCTGGCCGCTTATGGCTTCACGCACCGCGCGGACGTCGCGGCGAAGCTGACCGGCGCGTTCGAGGCGGGCATCCTGTCGATCAACCATGTCGGCGGCTCGGTGCCGCAGGCGCCCTCGGGCGGCCTCAAGGAGAGCGGTCACGGCCGCGAGGGCGGCTCGGAGGGTCTGGAGGGCTACCTGGTCACCAAGCGGGTCTCGCACCGGATGCAGATCTGATGCGCTGGTGCCGGTTCCGAGACCTCGCCGCCCCAGGTGTCCCCGGCCGCGCCATCGGCGGTCGAGACGAGTTGACCGGGCGCGTCGGCGGCGGTGGCGCGGCGCGGTTCGGGATCGTCGAGGACGACGAGACGATCCGGCCCGTCGACGGCGGCCCGTTCGGCGAGTACCGGCCGCGCGCCGAGCGCGAGCGCCGCCCGCTCGCCGAGGTGGAGTTGCTGCCGCCGGTCGTTCCGAACACGTTCTTCGCCGTCGGTCTGAACTACACCGCCCACATCCGGCACGCGCGCGAGCACGGGATGGCGGGCGCCGCCGTCCCGGAGCGGCCGGAGGTCGGCTACCGGGCCAACAGCGCCCTCGTCGGCCACGGCGCCACCGTCGTCAAGCCCGCGGACTGCGCCGGCCGGTTCGAGGCCGAGGGCGAACTGGTCGCGGTCATCGGCCGGCCGGTGCGCCGGTGCACCCGGGCGCAGGCGCGGGACGCGGTCTTCGGCTGGACGATCGGCAACGACGTCAGCGCCCGCGACTGGCAGCACGCCGACCGGACCCTGTGGCGGGCAAAGAACAGCGACACCTTCAAGCCGATGGGCCCGTGGATCGAGACCGATGTCGACCCGATGGGTTCGCGCACGCTCGTCGCCGTCGGTGCGGCGACGGCCGCCGAGTTCGCCACCGGCGGCATGGTCTTCGACCCGTACGACTACATCGTGGAGATCTCCCGATATATCACGCTGTCACCCGGCGACGTGCTCTGGATGGGCACCGACGCCGTCGTGGAGATGCCGGTGGGTAAAACTCTCGACGTGACCATCACCGGGATCGGCACCCTTTCCAACCCGGTTGTCCAGGAAATGTAGCACCGGAGATGTGCGGCGCAGGAGAAGCAGTGCAGGAGAACCTGGCGAACGGAAATCCAGGAGAGTGGTCATGAGCAGCCGTCCCGCCTATATCCACCACGTCAACTTCCCGACCACCGACCCCGAGCGGACCAGGGAGTGGTACTCCAAGGTCTTCGGCCTCAAAGCCGTCACCCCGAAGAGCAACACCAAGGTCGTCCTGATGACCCGAGGCAACTTCGACCTGCACTTCACCCCGGTCGAGGAGATGGACCGCATGTCGCCCTACCACTTCGCCATGGAAGTGGAGGACTGGGACGGCTTCCTCGCGCACCTGCGCGAGCTGGGCGTGCGCCACACCCGCCCGATCGAGCGGCCGGAGAACAACTCCAAGTTCTGCTACATCCACGACCCCGACCACACCATGATCGAGGTCGTCTACCACGGCAACCGGCCAGGTGGCCCGGGCGCTGGCGGCCCCGGAGCGCCCGGCGGCCCGGGCGCGGGCAGGCCCGGCGCGGGTGGTCCAGGCGGCTCGGGCAGCCCGGGTGCCGCGGGTGCGGGTGGCGCGGCGGGATCGTCCGCCGCGAATGGCCAGGGAGGCTGACGTGCCCTACGCGACCTCGGTGGACGGCGCCCGGATCTACTACGAGACACACGGTGCCGGGCCGGCGGTCCTGTTCGTGCACGGTTCCGGTGGCCACCATGCCGCCTGGTGGCAGCAGGTCCCGCACCTGCGCGACCGGTTCACCGTGGTGACGCTGGACCTGCGCGGCTTCGGCCGGTCCGACTCGGCGATGGCCGAGTACGACAGCCGGATCTTTCCCGACGACATCGCCGCCGTCCTCGACGCGGCCGACATCTCCCGGGCCGTGCTGGTCGGCCAGTCGATCGGCGCCGCCGCGGCGTTGAAGGCGGCGCTGCGCGACCCGGCGCGCGCCGCCGGCGTCGTGCTCGCCCATTCGCTCGGCGGCATCGACCATCCGGACCTGGCCGCCCGGGTACTTGCCGATCGGGCCGAGGCCGAGAAGCTGCCGGTGCTCGACCGGCTGCTCAGCCCGCGTTTCCGGGCCGCTGACCCGGCGCGCACGTTCCTCTTCCAGCAGATGGGCACCTTCAACACGGCGAAGATGGCCGACCTGCGCAATCTCAACACCGACGGCCCGACCGCCGCGGAGGTCGTCGCCTCGGGCATCCCGATCTGTCTGCTCGCTGGCGAGAACGACGCGGTGCTGCGCCCGGACACGGTCCGGGCCGCGGCCGCGCTGCTTCCGGGCGCGACGATCGACATCGTTCCCGCCGCGCCGCACTCGATGTACTGGGAGGCCCCGGAGTTGTTCAACGCCGCCCTCGACCGATTCCTCACCTCCGTGTACGGCGCCGAGCTGTCGGGCGCGCTGTCGAGCTCTGGAGTGTCCGCATGACCTCTTCTCCGACCCTCGCCGAGGCGCGCGCCCTCGTTGACGAGGCCCGGGCGCTCGCGCTCGACCTCGGTAAGGCGATCAGCGTCGCTGTCGTCGACTACGGCGGTTTCGTCGTGCTCGTCGAGCGGATGGATGGCGCCCGGCCGATGACGCCGAGCATCGCCCTCGCGAAGGCCTACTCGGCGGCCGTCATGCAGCGGCCGACCGAGATGCTGGAGGGCTGGCGTGACTCTGACCCGGTGTTCTTCGCCCAGGTCGGCCGGATGGGCCACCAGCCGATCATCGCCACCAAGGGTGGCATCACCCTCAAGCGTGCCGGCGAGATTCTCGGGGGTGTCGGGATCTCCGGCGGTAGCCCCGACGAGGACCAGCGGATCTGCGAGCAGATTGTCAAGTCGGCTGGCTTCGAGCTCGACTTCGCCGCGTGGGCCGGCGCGAAGAAGGAGGCTGGCCGTGGCTGACGACTTCAAGTATCACATCGACCACCACGCGAGCCTGCTGACGCCGCCGGAGATCGTCGAGGCGCGTGCCGTGGGTGGCGACGTCGATCTGCGGGCCGCCGAGGACGCGGCGGTCAGCCGGGCGCTGCGCACGCAGCGTCGCCTGGGGCTGGCGGCGCTGTCCGACGGCGAGTACCGCCGACGCAACCACCTGTCCGTCGTCTATGACGGTGTGGCCGGCTTCGGCCCCGCCGGCGCGGCCGGCGGCCCGCTGGCCCAGCTGGTCGGCGAACGGCACGCCCCGGAGATCAGGACGCTCGTCGAGGCGCCGGCCGAGCGCGGCCGGCTGGTCAAGCACGAGACCGACTTCATGCTCTCGGCGATGCAACGGCCCGTCCTGGTGGCCCTTCCCTCACCCGGCTACGTCGCGGAGCTGGCCGCGGAGGCGGGCGGGGCGACCGCGACCGCGGACGCGTCGTCGGAGGCGGGGGAGCGGCTCGCGCGGATCCTGCGCGATGAGATCACCGCGGTCGCGGCGGACGGCGTCCGCTACGTGCTGCTCACCAACCCGGCGTACGGCTTCCTGCTCACCGCGCGGGGCCGCGCCCGGGCCGTCGAGTTGGGCTTGGACCCGGACGCGGTGATCGAGCGGATGCTCGCCGCCGACGGGCAGGTGCTCGCTGGCCTGGAGGCGCCGCAGGAGTTCCGCGTCGGCCTGGACATCACGACCGCGGGCGCGGCCGGCGGCCCCTGTGACGCCGCGGCGGTGGCCGACTTCCTTGGCCGGTCGCCGTTCGGCCGGCTGTGCGTCGAGTTCCCTCGTGACGCCGCCGCGCGGTTCCCGCTCGGCGAGCTGCCGGTCGGCCTCGTGATGTCCCTCGGTGTCGTGGACGTGAGCGACCCGGCGCTGGAGGACGTCGACGAACTGGTCGGCCGGATCGACGCCGCGGCCGAGATCATCGACGTCGACAACATCGCGATCTCGACGAACGGCGGTTTCCACGCGGCCGCCGCCGAACTCGACGAGACCGCCCAGCACGACAAGCTGCAGCGTGTCGAGATGGTCGCCCGTTACCTCTGGGGCAACGAGCTGTAGGGGCCGGCGGCCTGAACGAATCACGGATCATGGCTGCTACCAGGCTGTCTGTGTCTTTCGACATCTACCGTATCTACCGTGACCTGCCGGTGGCTGTTATGGCTGACGGTCCAGAGACGGTCCGCGGTCCCGCCGGGACTGGGGCCGCCAACTGCCGCGGCTACGGCTGGCGACCACGCCTCGTAGCCGTCGACCGCCGTGAGAGCCACAGAGTGCCCATTCCCCGTAACCGTGGAGGTTAAGTGGCCCAGAAGGTGCTCTTTCTTCGGTTTTGATCGTCTTTCTTGGTGATGTTGCGTGGGCGCCGCGTGCCCGGACGGGGCAGGCCCTGTCCGCCCATAGGCTCGCGCGGCGCCGGCCAGCCCGGCACCTGGTTCTTTTGGGGCATGGCGCCGGCGATGCCGGCTCCCTGCCTGGTTCGGTGAGGTCCTTGCGAGGGCACCATCCGTACTGTACGGTACGGTACCTGGTTTGGAATAACGAGCGGTCCGGCCGTCCCGACAAAGAAAGAACTGCCATGCAACGCTTCGCCGGCAGTATCATCCCTCTCCCGCGTAATCACTGGTACTTCATCGCCCGCACGGACGAACTGACGACGACTCCGGTCGAGCGCCAGTTAGTGGAGCGCAGCATGCTCCTGATACGCCGAGCCGACGGAACGCCCGTCGTGCTGTCGAACCGGTGTCCCCACCGCTCGTTCACGCCCGCGAAGGGTGAAGTCGAGGACGATTACTCCTGGGCCGTCTCGCGTCATAGCGTGACCAGTGACGGCGCGATCTCGGACGAGGTCCGGCGCCCCCAGCGCTACGGGTTCCGCCAGGACGTAGAAGGAATGCGCTGGATCGAACAGCTCTGTGACGGCGACGGCGTCCAGAAGACCGGCGTCGCCGCCGACCGGTCCGGCCTGACACTGCGCCGCCACCTCGCCCTGATGGCCGAGCAGGAGGACCGGCTGGCCAGTATGCCGGAACTCGCGGCGTGACCGCCGGACCCGGCACACCCAGCTCCCGCTATGCACGGCGCGCGTCCGTGCCACCGGCCGGCCGTCGGGACACACCATGAAGGAAAAAGTCGACGGCGTCCACGATGCTCTCCCGGATCTCGGCTCCGGTCGGCTGGTTCGGCGCCCCGGTCAGCAGGCGCATCTGGGCGTCGCCGAGCATCGCCTGATAGAGCTGCGCGGCTGCTTTGACCGGATCCGGCAACGCTATGAGGCCGGCGTCGCAAGCCTGCCGCAGATATCTGCCGAGAACGGCCTGGCCGAACGCTGGTCCGTGTTCGAAAAAGGCCGCCCCCAGACCCGGGACGCGTTCCGCCTCGGCGGTGACGAGCCGATGCAGCGCGATCGACCCCGGGTTGAGGACGACGGTCGCGAAGTGCTCGCCCAACGCGATCAGTGTGGACGTCAGGTCCGTGCCGCCGGGCGTGAACGAGCGCAGCGGAGCTGTCCCCTCGTCAAGAAGGCTCTCGACCGCGGCGCGAAATAGCTCGGTCTTGTCGCCGAAATGTTTGTACATCGTCGACTTCGACCCGCCGACCTCGGCGAGCACGTCCTCCATCGTCACGCCGGCGTACCCGCGGGCCGTGAACAGCTCGCCGGCCGCCCGCAGGAGAGCCTTCCGATAGTCCGCCGCTTTCATCCTCGACACGAATCCCATGCTAGCCGCCACGACGAATGTCGACGGCCATCGAGGTGCCATCCAGGACCGTCCTGACAGCGCTCACCTGGCCCGGACCCCCGTCGGCGCCCGCGGCTGGGCGGCCGCGACCTCCGAAAACAAGATCGACTCGTCCGGAGCTCGGGGCGCAGGCCCGAGCCCCGGAGGGCGTCCCGGGCTCGGCATCACGCGTTCATTTCCGCGCCGATTCCGCTACCGGGCGCTCCGAAGTGAGCATGGCACCACAGGAACACGGCACATACCGCCGACCTGATCCGGCAGACCCACCCGGGGCGTGACGAGGATCGCGGCTCCAGACGTGAGAGGAAAAACCCGTGAGAACTACTCGACGAATTTTCGGCCTGACCGCGCGGCGCCAGGCACGCATGAGAGTCGTCTTATTATCGGCGCTGGCCGCGCTTCTGCCGGCCGCGGCCTGTGGCTCCTCCGGCTCGACGTCGGGCGACCAGCCGTCGGCATCCAGCTCGGCGCCAACCTCTGGCGACGCCGCGGCCATTGTCAGCGAGCTGTCCCAGCCGCGGCCGGCCTACCCGGTCCCGACGACACCGCTGGGCGATGTCGCGCAACTGCGCGGAAAGGTTGTCTACTTCATTCCCATCACCCGGCAGGCGCCGCAGCTCAACGTGACCGGAAAGGCGCTGACCGAAGCGCTCGGCTCGGTCGGGATCGAGGTGCAGACCTGCGACGGCAAGGCGAACCCGTCCGATATCTCGGCGTGCGTCAACCAGGCGACCGGCGCGCGCGCGGGCGCGATCATCACCGACTCGATCCCCTACGCGCTGGCCGCCAACAGCTTCGCGGCCGCGCAGGCGAAGGACATTCCGGTCCTCATCACCGACCAGATCCCCGACCCGGCGCACCCGGCCGGCCCCAAGCTCGGATACCTGGAGGGTTCCGGCACGAAGGGGCTGCTGGCCATCGCCGACTGGATCATCGCCGACTCCGGCGGGAAGGCGACGGTGGTCATCAACGTCGCCACGGACACAGCCTCGACCCAGGCCTACGTGGCCGCCGCACAAAAAGAGTTCAGCGCTCGCTGCCCCGGCTGCAAGGTCACGCTCAACAGGATCTCGTCGGCGAACTTCCAGCTGATCGCGCCGTCAACCAGCTCGGCGATCCTCTCGACTCCCGGCGTGAACTACGTGGTCTCCGAGTTCGAGGTGTACCTGCAGCCGACGTTCGCCGGTGTCCAGCAGTCCGGTCGGGCGGCCGCCGTCAAGGGAGTGTCCACGGCCGCTCAGATCAACGGCCTGCAGATGCTGGCGGCCGGGACGTTCCTGCACATGGACGTCGGTCAGGCCGCGGCCTACCAGGGCTGGGCGGACGCGGACGCCGCGCTCAGGATGATGCTGGGCAAGGAGCTTCCGAGCTATGACATTCCCATCCGCATCTTCACGCGGGACAACATCAAGGACATCTCCGTGACCACCGCGGCGGAGGCCTCGGGCGAGTGGTACGGACCGGCCGACTTCCCAGCGAAGTTCAAGACTCTCTGGGGACTGAGCTGAGCACCTGACCGCGGGCCACCCACTCCGGGCGGGGCGGGTGCTTCCCTTGCCGGTCAGGACAGCCGATCGGTGTCGGGAGGCCGGGAACCTGCCGGCTCCATGACGACGACGGCACGAGTTCCAGGGGTGTTCGGCGCGCCGCGGCGCGCCGAACACCGCCCGGCCACGCCAGCGGACGCGGAGTTCCGGCCGGCCATCCACGTCAACAGGGAGCGGCGGCGCGGGCAGGTCGCCGACGCTCACCTCAGCACGTCGCGGACGCGGATACGGGAGACGCCGAACAGGCAGCGGTACTCGCGGTCGAGCTGACGGGGCTTTCGTAGCCCACGAGATCGCCCTGCCCGACGTCGGTGCCACGGGAACCAACACAGCTCCCTCGATGACCCCTTTCACCGTCATGGAGAACGACGACATGAAGGTGACGGCGACCTTGCGGCCGCAAGCCACAAGCAGTACTGTACGGTACAGTACCGATTCTGCCGTTGAGTTGTAGAACTCCTCCACCTATCCCGTGGCTTACTCACCTGACCGCCTCCTCGTCGCAGTGATCCCAGGACGGCAGGTCCTGGGCCGAGTCCTCAGGCGAGGCAACCGCTTGGTGGACGGATGGCTGCACCATCGGCCACCGACCTCGTGTCCTTGTTCGTGGCCGGGCAAGGCCGAGCACGCGGCAACGACCGGAAGGATGTCCCATGGCGAGTCTTGAAGACGTAATTCGTAAGGCTGGCGATCCGCTGACGCTGATGCGCAGCGGCCGATCGGGAGCGTACCCGTTCCCGATCCGGGCCGAGTTCACCAACTGGCGCGATGAGCAGGAGAGCTGGCGTACCACCGCCGCCCTGATGGACCTGTCGCACCACATGACCGACCTGAGGGTCACCGGCCCCGACTGCTATCGCCTGCTGTCCGATTTAGGCGCCAACTCCTTCAAGGGCTTCGGCCCGATGAAGGCCAAGCAGTTCATCGCCTGCAACCACGACGGCTACATGATCGGCGACTGTATCCTGTTCTGCCTGGCCGACAACCTGGTCCGGCTCGTCGGGCGACCACCGGCGCTCAACTGGGTGCAGTTCCACGCCGAGACCGGCGGCTACGACGTCACCTTGCGCCGTGACGAGCGCACCGCGCAGAACCCGCATGGCCGGGAGCTGTTCCGCCTGCAGCTGCAAGGACCGAACGCGGCGCGGATCTTCGAGAAGGTCAACGGCGGCGCCATGCCCGATATCCCCTTCTTCACGATGGGCACGTTCGCCATCGGCGGCCACCAGGTCACCGCCCTCAACCATCGGATGTCGGGGTTCCCCGGCCTGGAGTTCTTCGGACCGTACGCGGAGATCGACGGTGTCCGGGACACGCTCCTCGAGGCCGGCGAGCAGTTCGGCATCCGCCAGGTCGGTGCCCGCGCGTACGCCTCGGTCGCCACGGAGTCCGGCTGGATCGCCAGCACCGTGCCGGCGGTCTACACCGGGGACGACCTCAAGGCATACCGGGAGTGGCTGAACGCCAGAACCTTTGAGGCGAACCTCTCGCTCGGCGGCAGTTTCGCCTCGGACAAGGTGCAGGACTACTACACCACACCTTGGGATCTCGGCTACGGTCACATCCTGAAGTTCGACCACGACTTCATCGGCCGCGACGCGCTGCAGCGGCGGAAGGGCGAGCCGCACCGCCGGAAGGCGTGGCTCGCCTGGGAGCGCGACGATGTGGCCCGGATCTTCGCCAGCATGTACGAACCGGCCGACAAGCGGTTCAAGTACATCGACATGCCAGCCGCGTTCTACTCCGCGTCGCAGTTCGACCGGGTGGAGAAGGACGGACGTCTCGTCGGGGTGTCGACGCTGTGCAGCTACACGTCGAACGTGCGCGGCTGGATTTCGATCTGCATGATCGACGAGGATGGCGCGACCTACGGCGACCAGGTCGAGCTGGTCTGGGGTGAGCCGAACGGCGGCTCCGCCAATCCCACGGTGGAGCGGCACGCGCAGACCACGATTCGCGCCACCGTCGTGGATCGTCCGTTTCCCGCCGACAAGCGCTGAGCTGAGGTATCCGCGACGCGCGTGGGTGTCGTGAGTGCGATGAGCCGGACGTGGCACTGCCCATCACCGCGTTGTCGCGTCCGCGGCCCGTGGTTGCGGTGTCCGGAGCCGGGTGCCGTCGACGAACGTGTTCACCGCGTGGGTGATGCTCGACTCGATCTCCTGCGAGGTGGGCCGGTCGGCGGTATTCATCAGCAGCCGCATCTGCAGCGAGCCCAGCATCGCCTGGTAGAGCTGGGATGCCGCCAGCACCGGGTCCGCGACTTCGATGATGCCCGCGTCGCGCAGCGTGCCAAGATAACGGCCGAGGATGGCGTTACCCACCGCGGGACCGTGTTGGAAGAACATCTGCCCCAGCCCGTCGACCCGTTCCGCTTCCGATGTCACGAGACGATGGAGCGCAATGGCTCCGGAATCGAGCACGATCGCGGCAAAATGCCGCCCAAACTCCTTGAGTGTTTCGACGGGGTCGCCGCCGCTTGGATGAAAGGAGGTCAAGGGTTGACTGCGCTCGTCGATAAGCATTTCCACGGCGGACCGAAACAGGTCGCTCTTGTCGCTGAAGTACTTGTACAGCGTCGCCTTCGAGCCACCCACGGCGGTCTGCACGTCATCCATGGTGACTCCGGAAAACCCGTTCGCGATGAAGAGCGCGGCCGCCTCGCGCAGGATCCGCGCTCGCCGGCGCCCACTATCCACCCTGGAAGTATAGCTTGACCACCGCGTCGGGACCTGCGTGTCGTCCGCCACCTCACACCGATTCATGGACAACCACCTGGGCTGGCGGCGGCGTGCGGCCCGCCGTGTGCAAACCGAGCATGCTTCGGGCGGCGCGAGGGCCGTGGGCTTCCGCGTCGATATGGATGGTGCTTCCAGCGGGCGTGGACAGGGCCGTGCTCGGGTTGTCCAAGCAAAGGGTGTGCCACTTGCCCTACGGAGAGCCGCGGCGCGGACCCACAACAAGCTCGATGCGCAGCTCGTTTGAGACGCGGACCTATGCAGTGGACGACATAAGGAAGAGGCATGACAGTTCCAAGTCTTCAGGACGGCATCGACAAGGCCGGCTCGCCGTTACGCCTGCTGTGGAAGCCAGGCGCGGCGCCCTGGACGCCCGAGGTTGTCGAGCGCGAGTACGTGGGCTGGCGGCAGGAGCAGGCGGCCTGGCATGACGGGGTGGCCATCTCGGACCTGTCGCATCACATGTACGACATGGTCATCGATGGGCCGGACGCGACCAGGCTGCTCGCCGCGGTGAGCGCGAACAACTACGAGACGTTCGCGGTCGGTCAGGCCAAGCAGATCATCCCGGTGACGAACGAGGGGTTCATCGTCACCGACGGGATCCTGCTGCGCCGGGCCGAGCAGCAGTACACGCTCAGCGGCATTCCGGCGTCCCAGCACTGGGTGCGCTACCACGGTGAGCAGGGTGGCTACGACGTCACCTTCACCACCGACCCGTCGTCGGCCTTCCGCGGTGGCGGCGACCCGAAGCTGTTCCGTTACCAGATCCAGGGACCGCTCGCGCGGCAGCTGGTCGAGCGCGCGTTCGGCGGGCCGCTGCCCGCGACCAGGTTCTTCCACGCCACGGCGGTCACGCTCGGCGGACGGAACTTCCGTGCCCTGCGGCACGGCATGGCCGGGCAGCCTGGCTACGAGTTCATCGGTGACTGGGCGGATGGCGCGTATGTCAAGGAGACGCTGATGCGGGCCGGCGAGCCGTTCGGCCTCGTGCATGTCGGCGCGCTGGCTTACACCACGGCGTCCGTGGAGAGCGGCTGGATCCCATCCCCGACGCCCGCGATCTATACCGACCCGGACCTGCTGGGCTACCGCCGTTGGCTGCCGCTGTTCGGGATCGAGGGACAGCGGCCGCTGCACGGCAGCTTCTACTCCGACGACATCGAGGATTACTACGTCACGCCGTACGAGCTCGGGTACGGCCGGCTGATCCGCCTGGACCGCGACTTCATCGGCCGCGACGCGCTGGAGAAGGCGAAGGACGCGGTTCGCTGGGCGAAGGTCACGCTGGTCTTCGACAACGACGACGTTCGCTCCGTGCTCGGCGACGAGCCGGGCTTCGTGCTCAGCTACGCCCGCCACCGTGTCGAGGCCAGCTCGGCGCTGGTCGGCACGACCTACCACATCGCGTCGTCACACCCGTACCGATCGATCATCGCGCTGTCGCTGGTCGACCAAGCGCACGCCGCGCCCGGCACCCGGGTGGAGGTCGTCTGGGGCGACCATCCCGGCTCGGGGACACCGGCCGACGCTGATCTGGGATTCCCCCGCATCCGGGCCACCGTGCAGCCCGCGCCGTACAACGAGCACGCGCGCACCCAGTACCGCCACAACGACCAGTAACGACACATCCAGCAGTAACAAAACGGGCCGACCGGGTCAGCAAGTGTCACGACGTCGTCCGTTGCCGGTCGGCCGGCAGCGGACCTCCGTCTCACCGCCGCGGCGCGGCCAGCTGGCGAGCCCTCCCAGCGTGACGGCCGCGTCGCGGCGGCGAAGGGGGCCTGTTGCCTCGCCCCCGGCACAGAACGGACCCTGGAACCGAGGAGAACGATGACTTCCTTACCCGTCGAGCAGGCCGGGCGTCTCGCCACGCTGTTGCACGACGTATCCCTCGAAATGACCGGCAAGGACATTGAGGAACTCGACCTGGCGCGGGAGTCCATCCCGACGGGCACCTGCATCAACGTGACCTTCCTCGGCAACGAGGATCTACAGATGCGGCTGGCGGCCGCCAGGGCCGTCAAGGCGTACGGCTTTGTCCCGGTGCCGCACATCTCAGCCCGCCGCCTGGAGTCGCGTGCGTCGCTGGAGGTGTTTCTCGCCGCTCTACAGGCCGACGGCACCGGCGAGCACGTCTTCGTCGTCGGCGGTGATCCGAGCGTCCCACATGGACCCTACGCCGACGCGCTGTCGGTCATCCAGTCCGGCCTGCTGGAGCAGTACGGCGTCCGCCGTGCCAGCGTCGCCGGCTATCCCGAAGGCCACCCCGATATTCCTGACCGAATCCTCTGGCCTGCCCTGCGGGACAAGCACGCGTCCCTTGCCGAACGCGGTCTGGCCGGTGATGTCATCACGCAGTTCGGATTCGACGTCGACTCGGTCCTGACCTGGACCGAGGCGCTCCGCGAACGCGGCGTCGACGCGCCGGTCCGTATCGGTGTGCCCGGCCCGGCAGGGGTGCGCCGGCTGCTGCGCTACGCGGCGCGGTTCGGCGTCGGTACCAGCGCCTCGATCGCGAAGAAATACGGTCTGTCGCTGACCAACCTCATGGGCACCGCCGGGCCCGACCGCTTCCTGCACACCCTCGCCACGGATTACGACCCGCGGCGACACGGCGAGGTCAAGCTGCACTTCTACACCTTCGGGGGGCTGCGGACCACGTCGGAATGGATCGATCATCTCAGGAAAGAAGGCTGACGTGACGGTCGCCCAGGAAGCTCCCGCGCCGCAGGCGTCACCAACAACGAGAACCAGGAATCAGGCATCGCTGATCGTGCACGGCCGCGACCGGACCGGCATCGTGGCGGCCGTCGGCTCGGTGCTCAGCCAGCACGGGGCGAACATCGTGTCGTTGGACCAGTACTCTGACGATCCGCAGGGTGGGTCGTTCTTCCAGCGTACGGTCTTCAGTTCCGACCGGCTCAAGGCGATACTGCCCCAGATCGAGAAAGACCTGCGGGCGCAGTTCACCAAAGGCTTCGAGCTGCATTACACGCTGCGAGACACGTCGATTCCCCAGCGCGTCGCCATATTCGTTTCCAAGGCCGACCACTGCCTGCTCGACCTGCTCTGGCGGCACCGCGGCGGCGAACTCCCGATCACCGTGTCCATGGTCATCTCCAACCACACCGACGTCGCCGACGAGGTGCGCGCCTTCGGCATCCCGTTCTTCTTCGTACCGTCGGCCGGCCCGGACAAGTCCGCCGCCGAGGCCGAGCACCTCCGCCTGCTCCGCGGCAACGTGGACTTCGTCGTGCTGGCCCGCTACATGCAGATCCTCTCCGGCGACCTCATCACGCGGGTCGGAGTGCCCATCATCAACATCCACCATTCCTTCCTCCCGGCCTTCATCGGCGCCGGCCCGTACGCCAAGGCAAAAGAACGCGGTGTGAAGCTCGTCGGCGCCACCGCGCACTACGTCACCGAGGACCTCGACGAGGGCCCGATCATCGAGCAGGACGTCGTCCGGGTCACCCACGCCGACACCGTCGCCGACCTGCAGCGCCGCGGCGCCGACGTCGAACGGCTCGTACTGTCCCGCGCCGTGCGCTGGCACAGCGAGGACCGTGTCATCCGCCACGCCAACCGCACCATCGTCTTCGCCTGACAGCCTCGGGAGCCGATTCATGACCATGAAGATCGACGGCACGGCGATTGCGCGGCGGGTTCGCGCTCAGGTCGCTGCCGACGTCGCGGCCGCCTACCCCGGGCCAGACACCGCTCCGGGCCTGGCCACGATCCTCGTCGGCGACGACCCGGCCAGCGCCGTCTACATCGCGAGCAAGCGCCGCGCCGTCCGCGAGGCCGGCATGCGCGACCTGCACCGCTCCCTGCCAGCCGACGCCACCCAGACGCAGGTCGCCGCGGTCATCGACGAACTGGTCGCCGACCCGTCCGTCTCCGGCATCCTGCTGCAACTGCCGCTGCCTCCCCACCTCGACCCAGCCCCACTCATCGACCGGATCCCGGCGGCCAAAGACGTCGACGGCCTCACCACCGAAAGCGCTGGCCTGCTCGCACGCGGCCTGTTCGGGCTGCGCCCCTGCACGCCCAGCGGCGTGATCGAGCTCCTGGACGCCGATGGCATCAAGATCGCCGGAAGACACGCGGTCGTCGTCGGCCGATCCGCGCTGGTCGGCCACCCCATGGCCGAGATGCTGCTGCAGCGCGACGCCACGGTGACCATCGCGCACCGGCCGACCTCGGACCTGCCAGCGGTGACCCGACTCGCGGACATCCTGGTCGTGGCGACCGGCGTGCGCGGCCTGATCGGCGCCGAGCACGTCAAACCCGGCGCCATCGTCATCGACGTCGGTATCCACCGCACGAGGACCGGGCTGACCGGCGACGTGCGCACCGCGGAGCTCGAGGGTATCGCCGACCGCGTCACCCCGGTGCCCGGCGGCGTCGGACCCATGACGATCGCCATGCTCATGGTCAACACGCTGCGCGCCGCTCAATGGACGCAGCCACAGCCGTAGGCACGTCGGCCGCCACCCAGCGCCGCACTGGCGGTCAGAGCCAGCGGAACCACCAGAGCAGAGTCGCGCGGCGCACAAGCCAGAACACGGCGCCGCCCTTCCCACAGAGAAACCCCATGACGATCCCGCACCTCTGGGCTCGCTTCGACGACCTTGTCGCGGGCCGTGCCCTTGCCTTCCCGCCGCCGCACCAGGTACTCACGGCCGAGCGCCCAGACGAGGTAGTCTCCGTGCTGGCCGAGGTAGAGCGCGCCACCGCCGCGGGTGCCTGGGCGTTCGGATACGTCTCCTACGAGGCAGCGCCGGGATTCGACCAGGGGCTGGCCGTGGCGCCGGCGTCGGCCGATGACCCGCCGCTGATCTGGTTCGGCCTGTGCGGCGATCCGACCGAGGTCCCGCCGGTTCCCCCGCCGTCGGCGGCCCAGGGCCCCGCGCGGTGGACGCCGGACTGGACCGCCGACGATCACGCCCGCGTCGTCGCCCGTGTACGCGAGCACATCGCGGCGGGAGAGACGTACCAGTGCAACGTCACCGACCGGCTACGCGCCGCCGTCGACGCAGACCCCTACCTCCTCTACGCCCGGCTCGCGCGCGCGCAACTCGCGGCGTACAACGCCTACCTCGACCTCGGCCGGTTCGTCGTCATCAGTGCCAGCCCGGAACTGTTCTTCGACTGGGCCGGGGACCGCCTCCGGACGCGACCCATGAAGGGCACCGCCGCGCGCGGTCGCACCCCCGCGGAGGACCGCGATCAGGCGCGACGGCTGCGGACGAGCCCCAAGGAGCTCGCCGAAAACGTCATGATCGTCGATCTGCTGCGCAACGACCTCGCCAAGGTCGCCCTCGTGGGCAGCGTCGAGGTCACGCGGTTGTTCGCCCTCGAGCGATATCCGACCGTCTGGCAGCTGACCTCCGAGATCACTAGCCGTCTGCATCCGGATCGCGGCCTCGTGGACATCTTCCGCGCGCTGTTCCCGTGCGGCTCGGTCACCGGCGCGCCGAAGCGGCGCAGCATGGAGGTAATCCGCGATGTCGAGACTGGCCCGCGCGGGGTGTACTGCGGAGCGGTCGGTCTCGTCGCACCGCCGTCCGCGCCGTTCCGGGCCCGTTTCAGCGTCGCGATCCGAACGGCGGTGGTCGACCGGCAAACGGCTTGCGGCGTGTACGGCGCCGGCGGAGGCATCACCTGGGATTCCCGGCCCGCCGCCGAGTGGGCCGAACTCCTCGCCAAGGCGGCGGTGCTCACTCGAAGGGCCATGCAGGCCGACCGTCGTGCCGACATCCCGGGCATTGCGCCCGTCGGCGGTCTCGTGACATGACGTACCGCACCGTACAAGTCACCTCCGCCGTGCCGGGCGAGCACGATCCGAACCCCTCGCGCACCGGCACCGGAGGCCCGTCCCGACTGGTCATCGGACGGCGGGCGTCGATGTGAACACGGCGGTCGACGAAGCGGATAGTTCGCGGAAGCACGGCATCACGACAGATCATCAGAGCGAACGAGGCAGGTGTCTTAGCAGCGTGCAGAGCGCGAGAAACGTTGCCGACCGCCGTGGCCAGGCTTTTGTGCCGAGAGCCGGCCAATGCCTGGTCATGGGCATCCTGAACGTCACACCCGACTCGTTTTCCGACGGCGGGCGGTTCCTCGACCAGGCAGCCGCCGTTGCCCATGGTCTGGCCATGCACGAGGCCGGCGCCGCCTACGTGGACGTCGGCGGCGAATCGACACGTCCGGGAGCGGCCCGCATCGACGCCACGGAGGAACGCCGGCGGATCATGCCGGTGATCAGGGAGCTCGCGGCGGCGGGCGTGCAGGTCAGCGTCGACACCACCCGGGCCGAGGTCGCCGCGGCCGCGCTCGCCGCCGGCGCGGTGCTGGTCAATGACGTCAGCGGCGGGCTCGCCGACGCCGGCATGGTCGATCTGCTTGCGGACGCCGGCGTTCCGTGGGTACTCACCCACTGGCGGGCCCACAGCCGGCGGATGTACGCCGCGGCCGAGTACGGCGATGTCACCACCGAGGTCCTCACCGAACTGCGCCGACGGGTGGACGCCGTCGTCGCCGCGGGTGTCGATCCCGGCCAACTCGTGCTTGACCCCGGGCTCGGTTTCGCCAAACGAAGCGAGCACGACTGGTCGCTGCTCGCTGGCCTGAACCGGTTGGTCGCGTTCGGTCTGCCGGTCCTTGTCGGCGCCTCACGCAAGTCGTTCCTCGGCCAGCTACTCGCTGGTCCGGACGGAGTCCCGCGGCCTATACCGGGGCGGGCAGCCGCCTCATTGGCCGTCGACGTCTGGGCGGCGATGGCCGGCGCGTGGGCCGTCCGCGTGCACGACGTCCAGCAATCTGTCGACGCCCTCACCGCCCTCCACGCCCTGCACCTACCAGCCGACATGGCGACCTGACCCGAAAACCCGTGGGGTCGAAGCGTGAATGATCACGCACGCTGGTCGGTGGCCAGGTTGGTCAGCTCGAGCTGCGCGCAGGTTGGCATCGCGACCTTCGACCGGTCCTAGGGTTTCCCAGATCGTCGGACGAACGTCAAGAGGTCACCGTCTGGGTGTCGCGCCGGATCGAGAATCAAAGGTTGCATCCGGCGTCGCTTCCGCGGGGTAGAGGTGTCATAGACTGGCGATCCTCGTGGAACCCCGTTGCGCAGCATCGATGGAGATGCCCAAAGGCGGATCTGAGCAGGGAGCCCCTCCGGAGCGCCCTAGGTCGGAACGGTCCGGTGCAGCTCTGTGGTGGGACTGGTGGCAGGCACCCGCGGAAATCTGGACGCTAGATCCACCCTTTCGGCGCCGCATCGCAGGAGTACGGACGACCTGGGTCGGAGTCTAGGTCTCTTTTGATGTCTCGATGAATATTGTGAGGTATGCGATGGACGTGCTGTCGCGACAGCGCCAGGACTACAAGAAACTGCTTGACCTTCCCGAGGCCTCGTTCATCATGGAGCGCCCGGCTCTGTTCAGCCCGGCGGCCGCAATCCAGGACGAAGCGAACTTAAAGGGAACTTTCGGGCGCTTCGCGCAGATATTACTTCCGCTGGAGTACACGAACTGGGTCGAGGAAAGCGTTGCCCACGTCGAGTCCTGCTACATCGGCGACTGGACGTCTCTCAGCAAACTGCACCTACGGGGCCCGCGGGCACTGGAATTCCTCAGCCGGATTGGCATGAACGACCTGTCCCGGTTCGAGACCGGGCAGGTCAAACATCATGTCCAGCTCGACGAGAACGGCTGGGTGGCCTCCGAGGGCGTCCTGTGCAGGCTTGGTCCAGAGGAGTTCGTCTACACCGCGGGAAGCTGTGACTGGGCGCAGTGGCAGTTCAGTCGCGGAAGCTGGGACGCGGAGCTGTCGGACATCAGCCCGGACAGATTTATCTTCGGAGTACAGGGACCCACGTCCCTGGCTGTGCTCGAGAAGGCGACCGGGGAAAGCCTTCGCGACGTCAATTTCAACCGAAGCCGGCCCGCCAAGATCGGCCAGATTCCGGTGCACGTCCTGCGGACCGGAATCTCGGGAGAACTCGGGTACGAGGTGCATGGATCCGCGAACGCCGCGAGCGGGATCTGGTCGACCATCCTGGCTGCTGGTGAGGATTTCGGAATCCGTCAGCTCGGATTCCGCTCACAGCCTGTGCAGCACATCGAGGCGGGAATCGCGACGAATGGCTTGGACTACCTGCCGGCGGCGATCGTGACGCCCGGAGCTCCGCGACAGTTCAGGCGTGGAGTGATGGGTGGGAGCTTCGTTCCCAAGAATGGGTTGACCGACTACTTCCGGAGACCGGGCGAGCTCGGCTGGGGCACCTCGGGAAAGATCTCAGATCACGATTTCCTTGGTCGGGAGGCGCTGGTCTCGCAGGCTGAGATCGGAGGGCCGGCCCGACTGCTCGTTGGCCTCGTGTGGAACGCGGATGACGTCGGCGAAGTGTTTGCGTCGCTGCTACACGGCGGCGACATCCCGGAACAGATGGACATTCCTCGCCGTCTTGGCCCCAGTTTCGATCAGGTCCTGGTCTGTGGCAACCCTGTCGGTGTCTCGACCGGCCGGTGCCTGAGTTCTAACCTTCGGGCCATGATCTCGCTCTGTGTGATCGACCGTGACCGCGCGGTCGCCGGCGCGGACGTCGTAGTCGTCTGGGGCCGACCTGGAACGCCCCAGCGGGAGATCCGAGCGACGGTCACCACGCTGCCGTTCAAGCCGGACCGTCGTCGGACCGACGTCGCGACCCTGTAGCCGACCCGCGGCGCTGGACGGGTTTGCCGGGGATGGCCCTGTCCCGGCATCGGACAGCCGGACCCTCCTCGCACTCTGGGTGCACGGCATGCCCGAACTGTACGAAGGCGGGTCGACGTCAGGTGTCGACGTCAGGTGATGAGCGTCCCCGACCTGATCGATGACCTGAAGGCCGCCGAGCAGTCGTCGATATTCGAGGTGTTCGCCTACGTGCCGCGGGCGCTGGAGCTGATACGGCGAGCGATGGACGGGGAACCGGGCTGCGACATCCATGAGGCCTTCGGGCGGCACTACGAGTTACACATCAGGCCGATCTTCGATCCTTGTGGCGAGGTCAGCCAGGTGGCATCGATCAGTACCGATGTGACCGATCGTGAGCAGGCCCGTTTCGACCAGAGCGTCCTCGCCAATTTGGCTCATCAGGCCTTGCGGACCGCCGAGCCTGACCGGCTGTGGAACCATGCGGCCGCGGTGCTGGCCCTGTACTTGCCGAAAAGTATATCCGGGCTGATCGGGACGGTCGCGGCCGATCCTGGGCCCTCCCGGTGCCTGGTGCCCGTCGGGGGCGGTGACTGCGGGAGGATCCCGCTTCGTGGTGCTTCGACTGACCTACCTCGGTGTCACGAACGTGTTCGCGCTGCTGCGCCTGCTGCCTCGCAGTGATCGTGACAAGGATGTCGAAATCCTCACATTGCGGCACCAGATCGCCGTGCTGCAGCGCCAGCTCGACGGCCAGCGGATCCGGTTCCAGCCCACCGACCGTGCGCTGCTGGCGGCACTCCTGCACGCGTTGCCCCGGCCAACGCTGCGCGGCCTGCACCTGCTGGCGCGTCCGGAGACCGTCCTTCGCTGGCATCGCAACCTGATCGCCCGCCACCACGCCGCCATCTCCCGCCCCCAGCGGCGCGGACGGCCTCGCACCGTGCGCTCGATCCGCGCCCTGGTGCTGCGCCTGGCCCGCGAGAACACCGGCTGGGGCTATCGGCGGATACACGGCGAGCTGGTCGTCCTCGGCGTCACAATCGTGCGCGAGGTCGGGATGTCGCCGCCGCGCGGCCTTGGAAAGCCGCAAACGAGGACGAAGTCGGCGTGGGCGATGTTGCGTCTCACAATCACTGTGCGTCACCACCGAATGTGCGCCAGAGCCGAAAGTGAGACAGAGCCGCACGAACGGTGGTTCCGGCCCGACGCGCCGGGCCCCAGCGGGCATGCATGGTCCTGCGGCCCGCAGCAGCGGTTTCGCGGAATGCGCCGGTAGAAGGCCATGTGGTTTCCGTGGAGACTGTTCGTGAGGATGACGGCTGGTCGGCTTCGACGATGACCGTTGCGTGTGTCCCCGGACGCGGATCGGCAGTCATAGTGAGCGAGCGTAGGCATGCTCCATCGATGCCGGTCAGCGGACGACGACGGTGCTCCCGCCATATGCGGGGACGAACACCTCCTGGCAGCGCAGCGCGTCGTCGGCGACCTCGTACGCGTACGTGGTGTAGGTGCTGATCGTGGTCTGCTTGCCGGGCGGCAGCGTGCTGTATTGGAGCGTCAGCCGGTTCCCGTACTGGTCGTGCTCGAAGATCTGTATCTGCTCGGACCGGTTGTTGACAAAGGTGATCGTGGTCGGCGCCGTATCGCTGTCCCACAGGGACCTCGGCTTCGGGTTGCAGCTGTACGGGGCGGAGGAACCGTAGTTGAAAGAGAAGTCGCTGTCAGCGGTTGGCGGCGGCGAGGAAGGCGGAGTCGTTGAGGAAGGCGGAGTCGTCGAGGGAGGCGAGGAGAGCACGGGAGGGTCGGGAGGCGTGGGACCGGCGCAGCCTTGTCCCAGCGTGAGGCCCGTCGCGAGCAGCGCGCCGACCGCGACCGCGGCACCGACCGAGCGCCGCGCCGTTCGGCGTGCGCGGCTCGATGCTACCGACGAGTCGAATGGCGGCGGGTTCGTCGCTCGGCTGAACGCATTCCCGCCGGCGTCGGTGCCGGTGCCGGTGAACGGCCCCGGACCGTCTCTGGCCTCCATCCAGTGCGGTACCGCCGGATCGCTCCGCCAGTCGGTGCCCGTCGGCCGGCCGTTCGCCGCAGGGTCGGCGGCGACGCCTGGAATGCTTGATCCTCCCGCCGCCACGTTGGCCTGCGATTGACTGGCCGACGCTCGCTGGCCCGTCGGGTGCGGCGGCCAGGAGACGCCGCCCGCCGGGGTGGCGGCGGACCGGAAGGTGTCGGGCGGGACGGACGGCGTCGCGAGAATGACCTGAGTCAGGGTCGGCGGCAGCCAGCCAGGGTGATGCAGGTCCGGCACGTTCGGTACGGCGTCGGTCAGCCGGTCCAGGATCTGGTCGAGCGTCGGCCGTCGGGTTGGATCCTTGTCCAGGCAGTCGTAGACGATGTCGCGCAGACTCTGCGGGACATGCCCGATATCCGGCTGGCCGTACACGACGCGCATCAGCAGTTCGGGCACAGAGCCGTGGCCGAACGGGCCATATCCGGTAGTCGCGAACGTCAGGACTCCGCCGAACGCGAAGACATCCGCTGCGGGCGTGACGTCGGGTGCGATGGCCACGGTCGGAGACCACTCCGCGCGGCTCAGGGGCTTCGCCGGGCTCGGTTCCGGGGGGCCGCCCGCCTGCTCGGGCGCCATGAATGCCGGCGTGCCGATGATGCCGGCGGTGCGCGTCGCCGCGTTGGCCTCCATCGATCGGGCGATCCCGAAGTCGATGACCTTCGGGCCCTCGGCGGCGAGCAGAATGTTGGACGGTTTGAGGTCGCGGTGCACCAGACCTGCCTGGTGCACCGCGGCAAGCGCCTCGACCACGCCGGCACCGAGGGCGGCGGCTGAGGCGGCCGGCAGCGGGCCGTGGCGGGTCACCGCCGCGAGCAGTGACGGGCCGCGGACGTACTCGGTGGCCAGCCACGGCCGCTGGCCGAGCGGATCGGCATCGACGACCGCGGCGGTGAACACGCCGCTCACGGCGCGCGCCGCCGCCACCTCCCGCGCGAAGCGGCCCCGGAATTCGGGGTCACCCGCGAACTCCGGCCGGATGACTTTGATCGCCACCGCCCGGCCCGATCGGGACCTGGCCAGGAAGACCTGCCCCATCCCCCCGGCACCCAGCCGCCCGACGATTTCGTACGTTCCCAGCCGCTGCGGGTCGTCCTGTTGCAGCGTCTCCATGGTTCCGTCCCCGCCTTCTTTCTGAATTCCTTGGCTTCCTGCGGAATTGCGCCTGAATCCAGAATGCGGCGGATTTGGAGACGAAACAGCGATCAGATGCGCGCCCCGCGGCGCGTACTTCCGTCACGCCTGGCGGCCCAGAACGCGCGGCGATATGCCATTCTGCGCGCCGCCGCCCGCGAAACTTCGCAGCCGGCTCTCGCGGCGCCGGCCGGCGACGGTCAAGCGGCGACGGTCACGGTGGGATGGCCATCACCTGGATGGCAACGCGTGGCCGACGGACGGGGTCAGTCGGCCGGGTGGACGCCGACGCGCAGCGAGCGGGAAGACCGAGGCCAAGGCGGTGGAGTAGGCCGCAGCCGGCGCCAGTCGTAGGGCGGGTGGCCGAGCTTGGTGTGCCGGCGGTCGTAGACGTTCGCGACCGTCCAGGCAGCCACGCAGGCCACGATCGTGATCCGGGCGAGCACCCGGGCGACGGACAGGCCGGGCGAAGCCAGCCCGGCGACCGTCGCAGCGACGACGAGATAACCCAGCACCGGGTAGACGACAAGTTGGTGCCAGATCTTCGTAGGCGCCACGGCCTGCGCGGGCACGTACAGCCGTGAGTGCACCTCCGCCCACCACTGCCAGAGCCCGAAGGCGAGCCAGGCCGCGACCATGGCCCACGCGGGTGCGCCGCGCACCACGGCACGGACCGACGCCGACGGGCCGTCCGGGCACAGCACGACGCCAAAGCCCGCGGCCACCGCGAGCAGCGGATCCCCGTAGAGAAGCGCGACGAACTCGCCGCGCGGCGAGAGCCAGCGACGTTCCAGGATCCGGGCGATCAGCGCATGGACGACCGGGCTGACAGCCAGGCACACGGCGAAGGCGACAAGGGGGCCGTGGCTCAGGGCGAGGCCGAGGCAGGGCAACCAGCCGCCTTCGTCGTCGCTCATCCGGCCGTGCGGGCCCGACTGAACAGCCGTTCCACGTCAGGAGCGCTGAAGAAGTCGGCGTGTAGCCGGGCGAACGCGGAAACCTCGAGCAGGTTGGCACCGCGTTCGTCCGCGTCGGCCGCCGGATCGGCGCGCCGGTCGAGCAGGTCGGCCTCGAGCTGCGCGACGACCGGCCGACGGTCGGCGGTGAACTGTGAGACGACTCGTTTGGAGACGTGGGCGGCCTGCGCGACCTGTGGTTCCCGGAAGTTGTTCAGCAGCGCGCGCCAGATCAGCAGATCGCTCGGGCGCGTGATGAGCCGGTCCAGCAGCGGCGCCGCCTTCTTGTACCGGCGGGCGGCCCCGTCGTCGGGTCGGTAACCGGCCCGCAGCGCCGCGATGGCGCGCCGGACCGGCTCATGGCCCGCGGACTTCGGAGCCAGGGTCCAGGTGTCCGGGAAGAACTTGAACACGGCTAGCAAGAACAACAGTCGGTTGTCCTCGCCGTCCGCCGTCTGGACGACGCAGGGGATCTCCCGCTGGGCGAGGCTGTCCAGGGCGGCCAGCCCGCTCTCCCGCACTCCCCGCCCGTAATGCAGGTCGACGAACGCGAGCTGGAAGTCCCAGTCCACAGCCAGCAGATCCGCCAGATCCCGTGGATTGCGCACGCCGCGCACCTCCACGTCGGGGGCGTCGACAAGCGCCCGCGCAACGGCTGTTTCGGCGCCCAGATAGTCGTCCACGACCAGCACCCGTATCGTCATCGGCCCTCCCCAACCCGATCGGGCGTCGGGTCAGCCGCGCGCCCGGGTCGCTGGCAGCCATCCGCAGCGCAGCGAGGTTCGTCTGTCCCATCGCGGTTCCCCCGCGGGGACCGCCAGCGGACGTGTACCGTCGCGCCCCGATCCGGCGCCGGCTCGAAACTGATGGCGCCGCCGTAGCGGTGCAGCTCCCAGTCGAGCAGCCGGAGGCTGCCGGCCGGGTCGTCCAAAGCGTCCGGCGGCATGCCCGGGCCGTCGTCGGTCACGTCGAGTTCGAACCGCGCGAACCGGTCATCCGCCGCCATGGCGCCGACCGCGAGGCGCACCTCCACCCGGCTCGCGCCCGCGTTCAACGCGTTCATCACCAGGTCGGCCAGGGCACGCCGGGCCAGCTGGTAGTCGGTCGAGCTCAGCACGATGCTCCCGCCCTCGACCAGGCGGCAGCGGTGGCGGCGCGCCTCGGGCAGGACCCGGACGACCGCCTGCCACAGCGCGGCCACGTCCTGGACCCGGGCCGCGCCGTCGCCGGTCAGCATCTCCAGCCGGTTTTCCTCGACCACGACGAGCAGGTCGCGGACGCGCGCACGGAGCTCGGCAGGGTTCGGTTCCGCCTCCTCGACCGCCTGCGCGACCAGGCGCACCGCGTTCTTGGTGAGGCTGTGGAGGTCCTGTGCGGCACCTTTGCGCACGATGTCCTCGGCGTCGCGCACGGTGGCAACCGTGGCGGCGAGCAGCTGCTCAAAGCAGATCCGCACGATCTCCAGGGCGAGCACGCTGCCGACGGCCGCCACGCGCAGCGCGACGGGGACCTCGCTCACCTCCGGCGACCAGGGAACGGCGACGATGAGCGCGACCAGACTGGCCAGCAGCAGCACGCCCAGCCGGCGGAACAACAGCAGCACCCGGGGCGCGGGCTGATCGCTCCGGTCCGACCCGATGACGACCGGGGCGTACGGCGCGTACCAGCCGGCGTCGATCAGCGAGTTCAAGCCGACCAACCAGGCGAACGCCACCGCCGCGAGGATCGCAGCCGACCGCACAGCGACGGACAACCCGGTGACCGGCCACGGGCCGGCGAACAGCAGCCCCGCCGCCACCACCCCGAACGCCTCCAACAGGCCGGGCACGTCGAACGTCGCCCGTCCGCGGGTACCGACGAGATGGTCCGCGAGCTGCCCGGCGCCCTGCAGCCGTTCGACCGCGTCCATCAACGCAGGCCGGGCGTGCACGCAGGACAGCGCACAGCCGACCGTCACCATCGCCAGCTGACCGGCGCCCCGGGGAATCTCGTGGGCGGGCAGCGTCGCGACCGCCCCCCACATGACGGCGAGGAGGCCAAGCCGCACCAGCGACGTGGTCCGGTGCTGCTCGTCGAGGGCGCGCAGCGCCGTCACCCAGACGATGTCAGGCCGGCCGGACCAGTCGGACCCCATCCGATTCCCCCCGCTGCCAGGCCGTCGTCCGCCGTCATCGCGTCCTGCGTCGTCGGTCCCCGCCGGGCCGGCGGTCGCCCTCGACGATCCCACCCCGTCATCGCGGGCCGAAAGCAAAACTTCGCAGCCGCCCGCGCGCGACGGCCGGCGCGAGGGCCCGTCCTCGACTCGTCAGGCCAGGGCCGGCTCAGGGCCAGCCACCGCCCTTGAAGCATGCCGATATCGGCATATAATTCGGCCATGGCACGTGCAGCGACGACGTCGGACGTCTTCAACGCTGCCTGTTGCATTCGGAGGGCCGGGGTGCGCGCGGAGGCCTGGCAGGCTTGAGGATCAGACCGATGCGGCGAGCTCGGTGAACGCGACCGACAGCCGCAGTCGTGGATCGGTGTCGACGGCGAGTTCGTAGTGACCGCGGCGGATGTTCTGGATCAAGGTGTGTCCGGTGCTGACTGTCTGGGCCGAGCGCAGCCGTTTGAGCCCGCGCATCGGCCGTAGCCGGGCCTTGAGTCGGCTGCGGTCGGGCTCGATCCGGTTGTTCTCCCACCGCGCGTCGACATGGCATGCCTCGGGCAGCAGTTCGTCGAGGACCCGCGGGTAGACGGGCGCTTTGTCTGTGGTGACCTCGGTTGGTTGGCGGCCGTGGATGAGCGCTCGTTGGAAGAACCGGCGGGCCGCGAGCTGGTCGCGCCGTTCGCTGGCGAGCACGTCGATGACTTGGCCGTGCTGGTCGATGGCCCGATACAGGTACCGCCATCTGCCGGCGATCTTGATGTAGGTTTCGTCGACGTGCCACCTGTCGGCCGGGCGGTGCCGGCACGGTCGGGCCGCGTCGACCAGCAGCGGCGTGAAGGGCTGCACCTACCTGTACACAGTCACGTGATCAACTTCGATGCCGTGTTCGGCCAGCAGCTCCTCGGCATCCCGGTACGACAGTGCAAATCGCAGGTACCAGCGAACTCCCAGAACGATCACCTTGGGAGGGAACCGGAAGCCGGTGAACTCCGAGACCGGGACCGGCGGACGAGGACGGCTGCGAGCCATCATCCGATCATGCCGTGGCCTCCGAGCCCCCACACCGGCTACCTGCGCAGCGTCACCCCAGGTAGCCGGATCCAGTCCGTCCGGATCGGCAGTTGACGACGCGCCATCACCGGCCGTGACTGTAGGGCATCACGGTCATCGGTGGCCGACGTGTGCTCATTGTGCGTACGGACGGCGCGGCATTTTCCGGCATCAGGAAACCCGCCACAACACCTATCGTGGCCGCGACGTGGACCAATCGGCATTTCCTGATACTGGACGGTAGCAGGAAACACGGGAATGGCCGTCTTGTAATCGGGCGGCTAGATAGGTTCTGAATGTGTTGCGCGCAACTGGCTGCTGGTTGCTTGACCTGCGGTTTTGTGTGGCGGATGAGGTTGTTCGTGCTGATGGCTGTTAGGCGCGTGTGATCGGACGGCTGTTGGGCTTTGCGCCTTGGCGGGGCTGGGGGAGGGCTTCCGTCGCGGCGGTCGACCTTGAGGGTGTGTACGCGCACACTGGGCATCTCATGGCGCCGCCTCCGGGGCGGCCGTGGTTTCTGAGCTGTGGGGCGGAGAGGTCAGGTGCGACAGGGTGATGCGCTCCTCGTGGTCGAGCACGAGGAGTCGGTTCGCCTCGATGAGGATCACGACGTCGTCCATCGACGGGTACCAGAGGTCCGACACGTGGTCGACGAAGGTCGACCACGTCATCCGTGCGCCGATCCGGTCGACGGGCCAGGCGACTCGCACGTCGACGTCCCGGCCTACCGGAAGGCTTGCCAGCCACGTCCCGAGCTGCGGCCCGGCGAGTTCCGACACGTCGCGCTCGATGTCCGGGTCGCTCCGTAGCTCTGACAGCTGCCGGAAGGATCCGCCCAGCCCTCTCTCGGTTTCCTGGTACTCGTCTGGATCAGAGGCGACTCCGATCGAGTGCAACACAAAGATCAGTCCTGGCGGCACCGGAATCCTTCCTACGCATCGGCACGGCCAGACCTGTCTGGAGCCGGTCCGCTTGGACGGGCCTCGGCAAGCGAGGCCACGCCTTTCGCACATGCCGGAGCCGGGCGGTGGCGACGACCTCAACCGCGGGTGATGCCTCGCGTGTTGAAGCTTTCGGCGACCTGGTCGAAGACGGAGGCGGCCCGCGCCGGCGCCCAGACATCGGACAGGACGGCCTCGCCGACCTGCGGGTCGTATGCGTCGAGTCCAGTCGAGGCGTGGACGATGGCGGCGAGACCGCGCAGGTCTTCGGCGATCTTCCTGGCGGTGTGTCCCTCGCTCCAGTACGGCACTGTGATGGACCACTCGCCGGAGAAGCAGCTCACCTGGATGGCGGTCGGCTCATGGTGGATCTCCCATGCCTGGGGACTCTCTCGGACTGACACCTCGCCGAGCAGCGTGCGTACTCCCGCGACCACCTGATCCCAGTTCGGCGGGTGTGCAGGGTCTGCGGGTGCGTCGTCCTGGCCCTCGAGCGCGTTGATCGCGTCTTCCCACGACTGGCCAGGCTCCCGTCGCAGGAAGATGATGTCGTAGCTCATACAGGGAACGTAGCGAAGCACCAGCGGACAGCCATTGGCGCACCGCCACACGCGCGGGTCAGGAGCAGGAGCGATCTCAAGGCCGGGTTGAGGCAGCCGTCATAGGGGTGCGGGTCATCGGTATGCCCCGTTCCCTCCGGCGAGGAGCGCGAGGTCGAAGACCTCACGTAGACCGATCATGTAGGAATGGGTCGAGTCCGTCCTCGGACACAGACACTGCGCACACGGATGATCTTGGTCTGGCTTCGGCCATGATCGTCTCCGTCTCGTGGTCGTACGTCAATTTTAGGCCGAGTTCGCGGTAGACCTCCGCCTTGTCGGCCGGGTCGGCCTCCTTCAGGATCGCGAGCAGCCCACCGAACCCGTCCACGAGCGCCTTGATCTGGAGGCGGGTGAGCCTCGCCCGGTTTGGGTGGCGGTCGCCTCGGCGTTCGAGGGCCGCGACGGCGTCTGCGCGTTCGGCTTGGACCTCGGCGATCCAGCCGGTGACGATGGCCGGATCTGCGCCGGCTTCGAGGGCGGCGCGGTGTCGAGCGAGCTTGCGGTCGCAGGTGACGATGGTCTGTCGCAGCGGGTCCGCGGCGGGGGAGTCGTCGGGCTGTGCCCGTTCCAGCGCGGTGAGCGTTGCTTCGATGTGGTCGGGGTCGAACGCGGTGGCGAGCCAGGCGTCAAGCGCGGGGAGGACGGCGTCCTCGCGGACGTAGACGGCTAGAGGATGGTCGACGTGGTTGGCGAGGGCGTACTCCTCGGGGTAGCGGCATCGGTAGTGGGCATGGCCGTGGTTCCAGTTGCCCTGCATGCGCCGGCCGCACTGCTTGTGGAACAGCAGGCTTCGAAGCGCGTAGGGATGCTGTGTTCGCGGCGTACCGATGCGTCCTGAGGCCGGGCCGCGGGTGCTGAGGCGCTGTTGGGTGGCGAGGAAGGTGCTCTCGTCGATGATTGCCGGGTGCGCGGGGCGCTCCGACCAGACCCACTTGTCCTTCTCGTTCCACTTCAGCTTGGTCTCGTAGCCGAGGGCGACGTCCTCGACGTCGAGTAGCTCCTCATGCTTGCGCTGCTTGTTCCACACCTGGTGGCCGGTGTATCGACGGTTGGCCAAGATCGCCTGCACGGCACTCTTGGACCAAGCAACGCCGTCACGATGGGGGTTGCGGGTCCGGTCGTAGGCAGATGGTGAGGGGATGCCTTCGTCGGTCAGGGTCTGCGCGATCAGGAAGAAGCCCATGCCGTCGAGGAACAGGGCGAAGATCCGCTCGACTACCGGTGCGGTGACAGGGTCCTTCTCCAGAGCATGAAGGCGCTTGCCATCGGCGGCCTTGCCTGGGTTGGGGTGCGGACCGGCGTCGGCGAGCTGGTAGCCGTAGGGCGGACGGCCACCGAGGAACCGACCCTCGACGCGGGCCTGAGTTTCCATGGCCGTGCGCACGCGGATCTTGACGCGTTGGCGTTCGCCCTTGGACATCCCGCCGAAGACGGACATGATCAGGTCGTGGGCTTCGCTGTCCGGGTCGATCGGTCCGCCGACCTCGGGTACCCACAGAGCAACGCGGTAGTGGGTGAACACGGGGAAGATCAGGCTGAACTGGTTGCCGTAGAACGCCCGGTGCGGCTCTCCGATGACAACCGCGTCGAAGCCCCGCCCGGGGTCGCGTAGCTCCTGAAGGAGCAGGTTCGACTGTGGGCGGCGCTTCCATGGGAGCGCCCGGGAGTGGCCGATGTCGAAGTACTCGGCGACGATCGCACCGTGGCTCGCGGTCAGCGCCCGCGCGCGGGTCAGCTGCCATTCCCGGGATGCCTCCGGGTCCTGCTGGTCTTCGGTCGAGACGCGGCCGTAGAACGCGAACCGGATCGTCATGCGAGTTTCCCTTCTGCCTACTCGGGCGGCGTCGAGATCTCCTCGGGCACCGTCGGTGCCTCCCCTGTGCGTCGGTCCATGACCCGTTGGATCAGTCGCAGCAATGCCATCGCCACGTTCGCTGCCACGTCCGCTGACTGCTTTGGAACGATCACCTGAACGGATGTGGCTGAGGAACGGCTGTTGGACCTTTTGGACCGCGGGGCCGGGGCGAGTTGTGCGTCGGTTACCGGCGCGGCCGTCGGGATGATCGGACTAGCGGCGCAGGAAGTGCCGGGAGGGCATGGTGCGGTACCCGGGCCGTGCGTGGAAATAGTACCGCGGCCGAGGTGTGGCGATTGCCCGGAGGTGCAGGGAAAATCGTCGGCTCCGGAACTTGATCTGGCGCATATGAAAGGCCGGTCTGGGCCCGGAAAGGCATCTGTTGTTCGGTCCGTTGTCGGACTGGGAATGAGTCCGGATGCGGACTCGTGCCTGATTTTTTTCGGAGAGGCCGCGCGCTTCGCCGCGACTCGGCTCGCACGGTCTGCGTCGGTTGCAAGCCGACCTAGGACTGCTGGACTGTCTGCGAGGGCAGAGTCGGGCGGATCATCGCCGCCGTGGGCCTCGAGCGGGTCTTCGCTTTGGTCGAGTCCGTTGCCGTCCGAAAAGCCAGCACCGATGTCGGCCGGATCATGCACGACGGCGACCCTCGTCTGCCGGAAGGTTGGTCATTCCGCCGATCCACTGGCAGTGGTACGAAGCGCTGTCCGAACCGGCGCGGGCGCACGCCGTCGCCCCGCTGATGAACAAACTCAGAGGCTTCCTGCTACGGCCGTTCGTCCGGGCCGCGATCGCCGCCGGCCCCTCGACAGTGGACATGGACGCCGTGCTCAACAACGGCGGGGTGTGCCTGGTCCGCATCGCGCAAGACGCCCTCGGGGTCGAGACCGCGGCACTCATGGGCTCGATCGTCGTGTCCTCGGTCTGGCAGGCCACCACCCGCCGCGCCCGCATGCCCCAGGGGAAACGGCCGGACGCCAGCCTGTTCTTGGACGAGGCCCACAACTTCCTCACGCTGCCGTACGCGCTGGAGGACATGCTCGCCGCCGCCCGCGGCTACCGCCTCGGGATCACCCTGGCGCACCAGAACCTCGCCCAGCTGCCACGGCACCTTGAAGAGAGCATCGCCGCGAACGCCCGCAGCAAGATCTACTTCACGATGTCGCCGGCCGACGCGAAGCGCCTCGTCCGCCACGTCGAGCCCCGCCTGTCCGAGCACGACCTGGCCAACCTCGGCCGCTTCCACGCGGCCACCCGCCTCGTCGTCGTCGGAGAAGAGGCACCGGCCTTCACGCTGCGCACCGAGAAGCTCCCCGCCCCAGTGCCCGGCCGGGCCGCGCAGATCCGCCGCGAGCTGCGCCGCCGCACACCCACCCCTGCACCGACGCCGCCGGACCCACAGGCCCCGCAGCCACAGGCCGACCCCCGCCGATCCGCCAGCTGACACCACGGAGTTCTCATGGTCGCCTACCCGCAGCCCCAACGTGCCCTGCGCATCCCGCCCCGGGCCCCCGGCCGGGTCGTTGCCGACGCCGCGCTGGTCACCTATCTCGCCCGCCACCTCTCGCCCCGCGACCGGTGGATCACCCGGCTGGCCCACGAGCACCGGGTGTTGACCACCCACCAGATCGTCGAGGTCGGCTGGTCCAGCCAACGGGCCGCGAATCGCCGGCTACTCGAGCTCTACCGGTGGCGGGTCCTCGACCGCTTCCAGCCCCTGGTTCCCGTCGGGCAGGGCCAGCCCCCGGCGCACTACGTCTGTGACATCGCCGGCGCCAGTGTGCTCGCCGCCGAGGACAGCATCGAGCTGAAGGAGACCGGCTACCGCCACACCCGTGCGATGGCCGTCGCCCACTCGCTGCGCTTGGCGCACACGGTCGCCGTCAATGGCTTCTTCACCGCCCTGATCGCCCACGCCCGCCGCCCCACCCCACCCGGCACCCTGACCGCCTGGTGGTCAGAAACCCGCTGCCTACGCGCGTTCGGCGACATCGTCCGCCCCGACGCCTACGGCCGCTGGAGCACCGCCCGGGGCGAGATCGAATGGTTCCTCGAACTCGACTGGGCCACCGAACAGCTGGGCCGGCTCGCTTTGAAGATCGGCGACTACGGCCGGCTCGCGGCGGCGACCAGGATCAGCACCCCGGTGCTGTTCTGGTTCCCCACCGCCGGACGGGAGACCAACGCGCGGCGAACGCTCGCCACGGCGCTGGCCGGGCTCGACCAGCCCGACATGGTCCCGGTCGCCACCACCGCCGCCACCCTCGCCCCCGCCGACGCCCAGCTCGATCCCACCCTTCCCCGCTGGCTGCCCCTGACCACGGCCCGCGGCGGACGGCTCCCCCTCGACCAGCTCACCTCCGCTTGGCCCCGGCTACGACCCCCCGACCCGATCGACGGCCGCTCTGGTGACACCTCGGCACGGCCGGGCCTGCGCCCGCCCACACCGATGCCCCCGAGCGGTACCGGGGGGTGAGCGACCACGACCAAATACCTCACCGCCGCCGTCGCCGCCGTGGTCCTGCTCATCGTGATGACAGGTGCCGCCGCCGAACCTCTACATGCAGGCCGCCGCGACCTGCCCCGGCCTGTCCTGGACGACAATCGCCGCCATCGGCAAGGTCGAATCCGATCACGGTCGTAGTCGGCTGCCGGGCGTGGCCAGCGGCACCAACAGCGCCGGCGCCGGCGGTCCCATGCAGTTCCTCGCCCCGACCTTCGCCGAGGTCGTCGCCCACCACCAGCTACCAGCGGGCGGCGCGGACCCGCCGTCGCTCCACAACCCCCAGGACGCCGTCTACGCCGCCGCGGCCTACCTGTGCGACAACCACGTCGCCACCGACCTGACCGGGGCGCTGTGGGCGTATAACCATGACGATTCCTACGTCGCTCAGGTCCTCACCCAGGCCACCCAGTACTCTGAACCGAACCCGAACGCTTCAGTAGCGTGCGCTACATTTCAGTCATCGTTTCAGTCCGGGATAGATCATTTCAGTAGCGTCGCGCTGACTGCCGTTCAGTTCGCTTGCGGGCAGATCGGTAAGCCCTACGTCTGGGGTGGTAATGGCGAGCCCGGGTTCGACTGCAGTGGTCTGACGGCTGCCGCCTATGCCGCCGCGGGTGCCCAGATCCCTCGTACGGCCCAGGGCCAGTACAACGCCGGCCCGCTTGTTTCAGCTGATAGGCCCCTGCTGCCGGGGGACCTGGTGTTCTTCGGTGGCGGACCAGCCAAGGTCACCCATGTCGGCATCTTCCTTGGTATCCAGAATGGCCAGGCGATGATGGTGGACGCGCCTCACGAGGGGGCTTACGTCCGCGTCGAACCGTTTCCCGCGACGGTGGGTGCCCGATGGGGATCAGAGCTCTACCTCGGAGCGAGTACGCCAACCGCTGGCTGACACGGGCGCAGGCGGCGGACGACGGGAGCCTGGAGCGCCGTTTGCCGGCCTCGGCCGCTCGCGCTCCGTGCACGCCGTTCAGCGATGTGGGCCGAGTCGGTGGTCGAGGTGGCGCGCGAGGACGCGTCGGGCGTCGTCCGCTGATCGGCGGTGACCTCGGCCCCTACGGCGTCCTCCATGTCCGGCTTCGGGCGGCGGACACCATCATCGTGCTGGTTAGATCGTTAAGTGGAGCCGACCGATCGGTAGGCAGGACCCAACTCGACCCTTGATGCCAATATGATCTCTTAACTTGGCGAGCAGGGGCGTGTAGCAACGTCGCGATGAAGGCGGTAGCAGAGGTGTGGGCACGGTTGGAACAGTTCCGAGCGCGACTCGACAGACGTAATCCCGTCTTAATCGCCCGTCTGCAGATCACGGCGATGCGCGCCGAGGAACTTATGCGGAACACGGTGCGTACCGGTGACCGTGCCGGGCTGACCGCGGCGATCGACCTGCATCGGCAGGCGCTGGACATCTGTCCTTCCGACCATCCGGCGCAGGCCGGGATACTGGCCAATCTGGCTGCCGCACTGTATGTCCGGTTCGAGTGGTCAGGCAGGAGGGCGGATCTGGATGAGGCAGTCGTCGCAGGCCGCGCGGCGCTGGCCGCCCTTCGACCCGGCGATCCCAACCTGGCCGGATGGCTGTCCAACCTCGGGGCGGCGTTGCGTACCCGGTCCGAGCGGTGGGGCAGCAGGGCGGATCTGGACGAGGCCATCAGCGTGGGTCGCGACGCGGTGGCTGCCAGCCCACCCGACCATCCGGAAATGATCAAACGACTGGGCAACCTGGCCGCCGCGCTGCGTATTCGGTCCGAGTGGACGGGCAGCGAGGCGGATCTGGACGAGGCCGTGAGCGCAGGCCGCGAAGCGCTGGCTGTCAGCTCACACCACCCGGAAAGAACCACGATGGTGGCTAACCATGTGGCCGCGCTACGTCTCCGGTCCGAGCGGACGGGCAGCCAAGCGGACCTGGATGAGGCCATCAGAGCCGGCCGGGCGGCGCTGGCCGCCTGGGCACCCGGCGACCCTGCGAAGGTCGCTCTGGTAACGAACCTGGGCACGGCGCTACAGGCTCGGTTCGAACTGTTGGGCAGCCGGGCGGATCTGGATGAGGCCATCGGCGCCGCCCGCGACGCGGTGACGGCGAGTCCACCCGATCATCTCGACCGTGCCACGGCAGGGGCGAATCTTGGTCTTGCGCTCCGTATCCGATCGCAGCGGACGGGCAGCGAGGCAGACCTGGATGAGGCCGTGAGCACCGGCCGGGCGGCGCTGGCAGCCAGCCCACCTGACCATCCCCACCGGGCCGGATGGCTGTCCAACCTCGCCGCCGCGCTGCTTATCCGGTCCGAGTGGACGGGAAGCCAGGCGGATCTGGACGACGCCGTCAGCGCCGGCCGCGACGCAGTGGCCACCAGCCCACCCGACCATCCGGGCATGGCCAGCTACCTGTCCAACCTCAGCCGCGCCCTGCTGACCCGGTTCGAACTGTTGGACAGCCAGGCGGATCTGGACGAGGCGGTCACCGCCGGCCGCGACGCAGTGGCCACCAGCCCACCCACTCATCCCTACCGCGCCGCGTGGCTTTCCAATCTGGGCATCGCCCTGCTGACCCGGTTCGAGCGATCACCCAGCCAGGCCGATCTAGACGAGGCGGTCATGGCGTGCCGCGGGGCGCTGGACGCCAGCCCGCCCGATCATCCCTACCGCGCCGCATGGCTCTCTAACCTGGGCACCGCCCTAAGCCTCCGGTTCGAGCAGTACGGCGACCAGGCGGATCTAGACGAGGCGATCGCCGCGAGTCGGGCCGCCGTGGCCGTCGAGGTGGCGTCACCTCGGCTTCGCGCGCGGGCCGCACGCGGTTGGGGACACACCGCTGCCGACGGGATGCGGTGGGACGAGGCCGTCGCGGGTTTCGCGGCAGCCGTTGACCTCCTGGGACGGGTGGCACCGCGTAGCCTCGCCCGAGGCGACCAGGAACATCTACTCGCCGAGCTAGGCGGCCTGGGATCGCAAGCGGCGGCATGCTGCGTGCACGCCGGCCTAGCGGAACGCGCGATCGAACTCTTCGAGCAGGGCCGTGGGGTCCTGCTGGGTCAGGCATTGGACACCCGCACCGACCTGACCGCGCTCGCTGAGCAGTTTCCGGACCTAGCCAGACGGTTCATCGCTCTGCGTGACGACCTCGACAGGGCCGATGGCTTGGGTACGCGACCGGTGACGACACCTCCCGGGTGGGACCATAACGTCGACGTAGCACGCGGCGACGTGGAGCGACGGCGGCAGCTAGCCGACGCATTCGACCAGACGATCGGCGAGATCCGGGACCTGCCGGCCTTCGCGCGTTTCCTGCGTCCACCACCGGTGCAGGACCTGACGGCGGCTGCGGCGAGCGGTCCGGTCGTCGTCGTCAACGTCTCCCGGTTCGGCTCGCACGCGCTGATCCTGACCACCGGAGGTGTCCTGGAGCCGGTGCCGCTGGTGGCTCTAACTACCGAGGCCGTCTACGACCAGGCGGACGGATTCCTCGCAGCCCTCGACGAGGTGTCCTCGCCAGACGGAGGTACCGAAGGTTGGGGTGCCGCGCAACGGCGGCTGGCGGACACGCTCGGCTGGCTGTGGGACGCCGTCACCGGCCCGGTCCTGGACCGGTTAGGCATCACCGGACCGCCCCAGAAGGACGAGGAGTGGCCGCGGCTGTGGTGGTGTGTGTCCGGACTGCTGTCGTTCCTGCCATTGCACGCCGCCGGCCACCACGCCACCCGCTTCGATCCCGCCCCGAAAACGGTGGTTGACCGAGTGGTGTCGTCCTACACCCCGACCATCCGGGCGCTGATCTACGCCCGCCGGACCCACTCAGGCGACAGAGACGTCGACCGAGGACGGCTCGGTTCGGACAGCCGGCTGGTGGTGGCGATGCCGCACACCCCTGAGGCCGCTGATCTTCCCGGTGCGGATGCGGAGGTCGCCATGCTCCAGCAGCGTTTCCCGGACCGGACCAGCACGCTTGTCGGACCTCAGGCCACCCGCGCGGCGGTGCTTGCCGCGCTGCCCACGGCGGGGTGGGCGCATCTCGCCTGCCACGGGTCGAGCGACCCCAGTCACCCTTCTGCCAGTCGGCTGCTCCTCCAAGACCACCGGCAGCAGCCGTTGACCGTGGTCGACGTGGCCCGGCTGCGTCTGGACGATGCTCAGCTGGCGTTCCTATCGGCCTGCTCGACAGCCCGCCCAGGTAACCGGCTGGCCGACGAAGCGATCCACCTCGCCTCGGCGTTCCAACTAGCCGGCTACCGGCACGTGATCGGCACCCTGTCGCCGATCAATGATCGGCACGCCGCGACCCTCGCCCGCGATATCTACACCGCCCTCCCTGACGCCGACGGCGTCATCGACGCAGCTGCCGCGCTGCATGCCGCGACCCGCCGGCTGCGCAACCGATGGGCACACATGCCGTCGGTGTGGGCGTCGCACATCCACAGCGGCGCCTGACGTGAACCTGGAAAACTCGGTCGTGAGATCAGTACGACGCGCGCAGGGGGACTGATGGGAACCTATGACGACGGGGTGCTGGAAGCCGCGCGAACGATCCGGCCCTACCTGACAGACCTGGTCGGACCGGATGCCGCCGGACCTCTGGACCGGCAGATCGCCGACCACCTCAACAGCTCCGCCGGCCGGGTGCAGACCAGCAGCCAGCTTCAGATGGTGCTTGACGAACATGAGGACACCCGCTGGTTCCTCGCCGAGACGCTGGCCGACGCACCCCACTACAGGCCGCCCTACCTTCAGCCGCCCTACGTGCCGCGTGGCGCCGGCGGCATGGCCTCTCCAGCCGGTGACGCCGGACTGATCGGCGCGAACCGCTACACCTGCCCGCGCGGCGGCGACTACGTCTGGTACCGGCCAGAAATCGGCACCCCGGTTCCGGACTGCAAAACCCACCAGGTCCCGCTGGTCCGGAGCTGACGGCCGCGTGCTCACCGCATTCTGGGAGGCCGCCGGGAACAAGCTCGCCGACCGATGGGCCACCGCCTCCGTCCCCGCACTCGTCTTCTGGCTAGCTGGGCTGGCTGCCTTCGCCCGCCATCGAGGCGGCCTGCACACCCTGTCCACCCAGACCGGCTGGCTCGACCGGCAGACCCCCGCGACCCAGGTCGCGGTCATCCTGACCGTCCTGCTCGCCGTCGCCGCATCCGGGATCGTCATGAACCGACTCGCCACCCCCGCTCTGCGGCTGCTGGAGGGCTACTGGCCGGCATGGGCCGGACCGCTACATCACCGGCTCACCGACAGGCTCGCGCGCCGCGCCGCCGCCGAGGCCTCGGCCTGGCAGCAGGCCTACAACCGAGCCCACGAGTCAACCGCCCCCACCGCCGAGGACCTCGCCACCTATACCCGGCTGGAACGTCGCCGTCGTCGTCGGCCCGCCGCGCCCGCTTACTTCATGCCCACACCGATCGGAAACATCTTGCGCGCCGCCGAACGCCGCCCCATAGACAAGTACGGCCTGGACACCGTCGCGCTGTGGCCCAGGATCTGGACACTGCTCCCCGACGCGATCCGCGAGGAGATTCTCACCATCCGTGCCAGCCTCGACACCGCCGTCACCACCGCCATGTGGGGCCTGCTGTTCTGCGCGTTCGCTCCCTTCACCTACCTGGCCGTCCCGATCGGCCTCGGCGTCGCCGCGCTGACGATTGTCGTTACCGTCCCGACCCGGGCGCAGCTCTTCGGTGACCTGATCGAGACCGCTTACGACCTGCACCGCGCCGCCCTCTACCAACAGCTTCGCTGGCCCCCACCCACCAACCCGCACGAGGAACGCGCATGCGGGCAACGGCTGACCGCGTACCTGTGGCGGGGCTCCGACGACACGACTCCCACCTTCACTTCACCCACATAGACAACTGGCGCCATCGCCAGACAGCCCCGCGCGACGAGTGAAAACCCCACACCGAATCGGGGACCGGCTACAGCTACATCGCGCTGAATCCGCGGGCGAGCGCCGGCCGGACCTCCGACTGAAAGATCAACCGGACGATCGCACACAACTAGGCGCACTCCAAGATTTCAGTGTCCAGCTCACGGCGCCGACCGACTGAAGTCTTCGGGTGCGGTTGACAAGTACAGCTCGACCAGCGGCTTCGCCGCCGACACCGCGCCGTCCGACGCCGGCTACGCCGCCGTCCTCTACGCCCAGGGACAGGTCGGCCTTCCCTACCTGTGGGGCGGAGACGGGCCGGCCGAGGGCGGCTGGGACTGCTCCGGCCTAACCCGTGCTGCCTACCGCGCCGCCGGCCGTGACCTGCCCCGCACCGCCCAGACCCAGTACGAAGCCGGCCCCGTAGTCCCACCCGGAGAACCACTCCAGATCGGCGACCTTGTCTACTACGGCACCGCCACCAACATCCACCACGTCGCGATCTACATCGGAAACGGCCAGATGATCAGCGCTCCGGGACAGGGCAAGGTGGTACACGTCGCCCCGTACAGGTGGGCGGGAGACGACTATTTCGGAGCGACACGTCCGGGAAAATGAGCTTTATTGGCCGAGGCCGCCGCGACCGTGGGGCCCGGTCGTCAGCGGGTCATTAAGGTACCGCGCCCGCATCGTTAACGTTCCGCCTACTGGTCTGTATGCGGCAAAGGCTCGGGCTCTTGGCTATACGCCCAGGCGGGTTCGTCGCTGGTCATGTCTTCTGGTCCGCTCGTCTCGCGACGCTGTGTGGGAGCTGGCGTGGCCGTGACGTCGTCGAGCTGCCGGTCGACGTCCGCGAAGGCCAGTGCCCAGGCCTCGTCACCGCGTATCTGGTAGATACCGGGGCTGGTCTCGATGGACCGTGCGCGTAGAGGTTCGGTCAGGTGAGGTGGCCAGGTTGTCTCCTCGGTCCAGGTCACGCCGGCCAGCAGGTCGAGGCCGTCGAGGCCGACGCCCTTCAGCGCGGACAGGTCCAGTCCGGAGGCCTCGACCGTGACCGTGCCCATCAGGTGCTCGCCGAGGTCGTTGAGCGTGTCCAACATTGTCCGCAGATCGCGAAGGGCGGGGATCCGTAGCCGGTTGACAAGATCGTGTGCCAGGTAACACGCCCGGTCGAGCCCGGGGCTGTCATCGCCGCCAAGTTCACGGGCGCGGTCCAAGGCGGCGGCCAGCTGGTCGGTCAGCTGGTGCGCGCGGTCAAGGGAACGGCCACGCCCTTGGTCGAGCCAGTCCGCGAGTCGGTCGCCGCCCGCGCGGGCGAGGCCTCGGGCGTTGCCAGCCGGAAGGGCGTCGGCGTCAGTGCCGTGTTCTCGGGCAGCGCGCTGGGCGAACCTGCGGGCTCCCTTGCGGGCGACGGCGCTACCGAACGACCGGGCAGTGGCGTCTGCGACCAGCCACATGACCTCTAGGCAGGCCAGGCGGGCGGCGACGACCGCGGCGACCACGTCGCCCGCGGCGCCGCCGGGCAGCGGGCCACCCACGAACGCCGGATTGGCGGGAAACCAGGCATGCGCCGCGGCCAGAAGCCGGTCCCGGCCGTCAGCCAACACACCCGCGGCAAGCAGGCGCGACACCTCCGACCAGAAAAGGTGCGCGCTCAGTCCCGCCACCCATGCTGGATGATGCGCTCGGCGAAGACCGGCCCCGTTCAACAACTGACCGGCAGACAGCGGATCCGTGAACAGCTCCGCGAGTGCGCCGATCTCGCCAGTCGTGAGCCCTTCTCCCATGCGTACCCCCGATCCCAGGCATGCGCGACGAGATCGCACGGCATGCTCCCGGACAGCATGCATGGTCATCGACCCGGCTGTCACACGTCGTTGGCCCGCGGCCTGCTGCCCGTTGCGAAGCGATAAATCTGGCGCCACCACGGCCAACCGTCCCCTTCAGCGCAAGCTCGGAGGAGGGGGAGACGGGCGGGCGCGACCGTGCCAGCTCACCCGAGCTCGCCCACGCGGCCCGTTCCCGGAAGGCCCTCAAGGTCGACAGCAGGGTGAATACCGCACGGTTCGAATAACTGCACTCCACCAGCCTAAAGAGGATTGATTCGCCCGAAGAAGCGGGCGGAATCCACCAGTCGACCAGATCCCCCGAGAGACGGTCGGTTATGCCCGAGATCGAGATCTCTGCCTTGGTGACAGGTTGAACTCCTCGGTGATGACCAGCGGAACCCATTTAATCTCGGCGAACCGCTCGACGGTCGCGGTGAATCTGCCCTCGGTCGGGCCGGCCAGTGAGGTCGTCGGGCCAATGATCGCAAGAGCGTTCGCAAAAGTGCGCACTGCGATGTTGATCAGCTGCTGCAGCGCAAAGGCGTATTGGTGCCTCGTGCGCTCTGAAGCCATCATTATCCGCCCGTCGCTGTCCCACCACGAGTTACGCATCGCCTCCCCTGCGGAGAAGTGCACCGCCCGGCTCGTCGCCGCGAACAAGTAGTCGTACCTGGCTTGGGCGCCGACCCGCTCAGCGACCCAGTTCGTGGAGGGTACGACGGTTCCCTTGGGCCAGCCCAACTCTTGGCCGAGTGTTCGTAGATCGTCGCGGATCTTCGACGTTTCGCGGCCGGCTGCATCCGCGAACCTGGACGGGAACCCGACGCCTCGAAGGGCATCGGCGCCCGCATAGTTGTGAAAGGCGGCTAGCCCCCGCAACGCGTCGTTGAGCCTCATGGCTGTGAGCAGCCGCTCGCCTGGCTCGGCGTCAAGAGTCTCGACGTACGCGAGCCAGATCTGCTCTTCGAATGCTTGCCGGACAAAGGCGGTTGCCAGGTTGCCAAGGCATTGGTCGCCAAGCAACAGCGCCGCACGCAGCGCGGAAGTCTGCCGCTCGATAACCGCCTTCGCGACTACATGGCGGATCGCGAGGTCTGGCGCGAACTGCAACTCGCTGGCCGCTAGCAGCGCATCGAAGATCCCGAGGAATTCACGTGCGGACGCCTCCAGCTGCGCTCCGAGCGACGGGCCCGCCTCCGACGAATTTTCGATCATGCCACCCCCAATGAGGGCGACCGTAGCAGAATCGGACAGTTCCTCCGTAGTCATTTTTGCGGCGGCGCGCCCTTCAGGCTGCGTTGCTGCGGAAGACCTGCCGGTCATGCCAGGTGATGTGCTCGACGTCCACAAGAGCTTCGCCGGGGCGGGGGGAGGCGAGCGGGCGTCCCGCGAGGTCGTAGACCGCCCGGCCGGATGGCGTCTGGGCGATGTAGAGCTCGGACACCTTGAGCATGCGGTCAGGGGTGAGGCCGATGACGCCGAGGTCGAGCAGTGTGTGGTGCAGCGAGCACGGCTCGCCGGGCGGCGCCGCGCAGGTCTCACAGCTCGCGTTCCAGGTGCACGATCGGCCCGCTGCCGCGTTGTCGAGTGGCGGATCGGCGGACCGAACTGGTTGATCAGATCGCCAACCGACCGCTCCGCCTCGGCATAGCTCGCTTCGCTGCTACTTGTGGTGGCCATGCGACCGGACAACTACAACAGCAGCAGCTTGTGGGCACGCGGATCGCGCCGATCTGGGCTCGACGCAGTCGACCTAACCGACTGCTCCGGCCTTACCCATGCTTCCTACGCAGCTGCCGGCATTCAGATCCCTCGTACCGCCCAGACCAGTACGAGGCTGGGCCTTTGCTCCCAGTAGGGACACCGCTGCGTGGCCGGCTGTCGTGGTCATCTCGGCGGAGTTTTTCGTGGGCTGCTGTTCGCGGCAGCCCGCTGCACCGTGTCTTCGTGCCTGCCGGCTACATGACCGACTGGGCGGGGATGCCGCCGGTCACCGGGCTGATCCGCGATGATGTCTCCATGGGGGATTCGCGGTCACGTCGGCGCGCCGGCGTCGCGCCCAGCCGGATCAGCCGCTACAGGCGCTCCGCTTCAGGACGTAGCCGCTGTCCCCGCCGATCTGTGCCTCGACCATGCCGATGCCGCGCGCGAAGTACTCGGTGATCGGCTTGCCCTGGATGGTCGCCAGCACGCCGGCCCCATCCTGCGCGGCGGACGGCGTCGCGTTCACGTAGTGGACGTCTGTCTCGGTGACCGTCACCCCGACGATGTCCTGGTAGGTGCCGCTCGGTGTCGCGATGGTGGCTACCTTGGGGGCCGCCGTCACCGTGTAGGTGATCGAGATCTTCAGCGCGTCGCCGTCCGTGATCATGTCGCGGATCTCGTTCTGCGCCTCTGGGGTCGTCGCCGACATCGCCATCGTGAGCGTCGACCGGCGGGACTCGCCGCGCGCGAGTTCGGTCGGGCTGGGCCAGACGACCGGGTTGTCGACGGTGAAGACGTAGGGCTTCGCCGCGGCGGGCTTCTGCGCGACGGTGACCGTGCCGTTGCGGTGCACGAAGTACGGCACCGTCTGCGTCACCGGCCTCGTGTACTCGTCGGCGCCTGGCGGGAAGGTCATGACGGTGATGATGTATTCGGTGCCGTCGGCCCGTTCGGTCTCGTCGTCGGTGTCCAGCGCCATCCTCGGCGTGACGGCCGGGTCCGCGCCGACCAGCGAGCACCCGTGCCCGACGGCGAACGCGAGGTACTCCTTCCAGCCGTTGCCGTCCGCGGCGGCGCTCGACGGCGCCGACGTGACGGTCCGCGCCGTGGTGCCGCTGCCGGTGACCTCCGGCGGAGTCAGGTCGTTGGCGCAGGCCGCGCACGTGGCCACGACGACCCAGGACACGGCAGCGCTCACCCGTGCCGGCAGCCGATGACGCATCGAATCCTCCCTAGAAGCCTGGGAAGCATACCGATGGTGCAGTACGTCGGGCCGGGAATGCTCCCGGCCCAGACGCCCGCGGGGCCGCCCGCACGACGCGCGCATCGACGCTCCACTCGTCTCGCACACGTCTCTCCTGCTCTACGCGCGTGCACGGCGGCTGGTCGGCGCGCCCCGAGCCGGCTGCGTCGCCGTTCGATGATGACCGACGGCGCGCTGTTTGCGCCTGTGCGCCGCGGACGGCGCCTGCACCGCGGGTCGAGCGTCGGGACCCACTGCCCCGCACCGAGACCGCATCAAGATCGTCGAATACGACAGGGTTCGAATATCAGCACCCTGCCAGTTAACTGAGTCTTCGTGAGGCTCTGCATAGGCGCCAGCGACGACCGACGTAGGGCGTCGGGTGGGGAGGGGCGGAGCGTGAGGATGATTGCGATAATGGAGGCATGACGGTACCGTCCGAGCGGCGTGTCGCCATGATCGGCATCACGTTGCTCGTCACTATCGCCGGGCTGGGAGTGCTGGTAGGGCTGCGGACGTTCCACTCGTCCATGGACTGGGTGATCGTCGGGCCGCTCTCGTGGGCACGACGAGCCTGTATTTCCTGTGGTCCGCTCGACGGGCAAGGCGGGAGTCCAGCGCGCGGACAGCTGCTGCTCGTGGCGCTCCCGGAACGGCTGACGACGGCGCCCGCTTGGGGGGCAGCGCGGGAACGGCCTATACGCGGGAGCATCACGTCGGCATCAAAGCGGCGGCGCTGTTCGTCGCCTACACCGCGGCGCTCACGCTGGCGGGGTTGATCATCCACGGTATTCACACCGCAGCCGACTGGGTGATAGCACCCGCAATCGCCTACGGCGTGATGACGATCTACCTCGTTTGGGAGGACTACCGGGCACGACAGGAACGGCGGAAGGTCGCGCGGGCGGCCTATAGCGCCAGCTTGTCCAACCAGTTGCCGAGCGTGGCCCGCCGCCAGTAGGACATTGAGCAGGGCTGCCTACTACGCGGGACCGAGACCGCGGTGTCGAGCCAAGGGGCCTGACGCCCAAGAGCGATGCCGGCCGGGTCCAGCCCCGCTGCCGTCAGCCATGGCGAGGCCCAGCCATTACACTGCGGCGCGTAGTCAGCGTGGGATATCGGACCGCCTCCGAGCCGGCGATCGCGAATACGGCAGGGTTCAAATAACGGCACTCCACCAATCGAGTGAGTTTTATTCGCGCCAATGGTCGGCAGAGATTGACTTCACGGTCTTGACGAATCAGTGGGACCTGGATCTTCCAAGACGTTTTCGAAGAATCCGGGGCCGGTCCGAGGGAGGACCTCCAGCGCGGTGGTGTAGCGCAGGGTCTCGGTTTCCCACGCGTGATAGCCGCAGATCCAGGCGGTTAGGACGCCGACATAGGTGGTCACGGTGGCGCGCTGCGTGGCGGGGAGTGCGAGGTGGGTGCACATGGCCGGGACGTCGTGGGCCAGCTCCTGGAAGCGGGTGCAGCGTCGGTGGACTTCCCCTTGAGCCGCAGCGACCGCCTCGTCGCGGGTGTAGTGCCGGGTGTGTTCGAGAACCAGGACGAGGTTGTCCATGTCCCCGCGCGCTTCCTCCTTCTCCAGGGAGTACACGTCGTTGCACATCAGCGTGATGTCGATGGCGATCTCTCGCATGATCCTGAGCTGCGGGCTGTGGAACACGGCTGGAGGCAGCGTGAGGCCTGCGGCGTGTTCCCCCAGCGACAGCGGCAGTGTCGTCCCGGCGATGCCCCGCCGGACCTGGAGGTACTGCTCCATGTCGGCCGGCACCCCACGGCGCCGGTTGAGCGCCTCGTGGGCGTGGGCGGCGAAGTAGTACTCCCACTCGCTGGCGACCCGGGCCGCCCAGGCGGGCGAGGCACCATGGGTGCTGCGCCGCCAAAGGTCAGCGAAGGCGACCGAGCACGGGTCGTCGCCGTGGCGAGGGGAGGTGCCGTGAATGATGTCGATCAGGCCTTGGCACACTCGGGCTACGCGGTCGGGCGCCCGACCCAGGGGGCCGTCGAGCTGGTCGTCGAAGACGAAGAAGAACGCCATAGCGTCGGTGCATAGATCTAGCCCCGGTCCGGTGGCGTCGGGGAAGCCGTAGGCGGCGAGCCGGGGAATGTCCCACGAGGTGTACCAGTCCACCGACCGTTCGCCACCCACAAGCCCGTGCCGACGGACCCAGGCGAGGTTGCGAGCGCGTGCGCCTTCCATGTCCTGGTGGACGCGGAGCGGAAAGGGCAGATCGAATGCGACGTCCTGCGGCATGGACCCTCCACACGCCGGCCCGCCCTCTGGCTTACCGGCCACCGCTTCAGGTGTAACCCGGCGCGGCCCAACGCAGCTGGTCATGTGAGATTTCCGCGAGAAGGAGCGTTCCTCCATCGGCGGCAACCTGAAACCGCCCTGATCGAACGGTTACCTCCCACGACGACGGTCCTGACACACCGCTGCATCGCCTCGCCGAACATGATCGGCGCCCCGTGAAGCCGCCGCCGCCCCCGTCAGCCGGCGAGGCAATCCGATCCGCCACGAGACGATACGAGGCCGCCACGCGAGGAGGAATACTGCGCACGCCTAATACCAGCACTCTGCCAGTCAACTGAAATCTATGTAGGTTCTTGGCTTCGTCCCTGATACGGCGGCTGCGACGGTCGGACCGTCCGCCGCCGGCCCGCAGACAGCGTGAGGCGAGGTGGCGTCTACCACCGTGTGGGCTCCCCGCTCCCCGCTCCCCGCCCCCCGCTCACCGTCTGTCACTCTGGCCGTAGGAGGTCCCTGTCCTCGGGGACTACTGGGCGAGTGTTGGGATTCGTCCGATAACGTCACCCAGCGCGGTGTACCTGCCGAAAAGTACGTCCGGGCAGGTCAGGCTGCATGCTCGTACTCGTGCAGGATCCCGCCGAGCCGGTCGTGTCGGTGGATGGTGAGGTGGGTGAGCCGGTTCGGGTCGGTGATCGGTTCGGGCAGCGGGCGCCGTGGTCTGGCGTTGGCGATGCCCTGGTGTGGTCGGTGCGTGTTATAGAACGCCTCGTATGTACGGAGTGCGTGCAGAAGATGGCGCTGGTTCCAAATCAGGGTCTGGTCGAGCAGTTCTCGGCGGCAGGTCCGTACCCACCGTTCCATGATCGCGTTCATCCGTGGGGCTTGAACACCGCCTCGCACGACCGTGATTCCGGCGTCGGCGAGGATCGCATCGAACAGGGCTGGGTATTTGCCGTCGCGGTCGCGGATGAGGAAACGGGCGGTCGAGGCGGCGTCGTGGAGGTCCATGGCGAGGTTGCGGGCGGCCTGGGTCACCCAGGCGGCGGTGGGATGCGCGGTGGCGCCCAGGATCCGGATGCGCCGGGTGGAGTGTTCGATCACCGCGAGGATGTAGAGGCGTGTCCCGGTCAGGGTCAGGGTCTCGCGGAAGTCGGCGGCGAGCAGGCCGTTGGCCTGGGAACGTAGGAAGTCGGCCCAGGTGGTGACGGTCCGGTTGGGCGCGGGGTCGATGCCTGCCTCGCGCAGGATCTCCCAGACCGTGGACGGGGCGACCTTGATGCCGAGGACCAGGAGCTCGCCGTGTATCCGTCTGTAGCCCCAGCCCCTGTTCTCCCGGGCCAGACGCAACACGAGGGCACGGATCGAGGCCACAGTGTGGGGCCGGCCGCGCCGCTTGGGGCGGGAGGCGGCGGCGTGGTGGCGGGCGATCAGATTGCGGTGCCAGCGTAGGACGGTCTCCGGGCGCACGAGTAGCCGCAGGCGGTGCAGTGTTGGCCGCGGCAGCGCGTGCAGGAGTGCCGCGAGCAGGGCGCGGTCGGTAGACTGGAACTGGATCCTTTGGCCGTCGAGCTGGCGTTGGAGCACGGCGATCTGGTGTCGCAGGGTGAGGATCTCGATGTCCTTATCGCGGTCACCGCGGGGCAGCAGGCGCAGCAGCGCGAAGACGTTCGCGACACCGAGGTAGGTCAGCCGAAGCACCATGAACCGGCATCCTCGCCCAGCACCCGGTCCTGCCGGGCGAGGGCCGGACGCTGGGAGGGCCACGATCGGTCCCGACGGCTGCGACCGCCCTGACCAGGGCGGATGGCATATTCGGCAGGCACACTGCTGGTACTCGGCGTGAAGGTCGCCCCTTCCACGGTCTGGGAGATCCTTCGCGCCGCAGGCGTCGACCCGCACCCGACCGCACCGCGACCACCTGGGCCGACTTCCTACGTTCCCAGGCCAACGGCCTGCTCGCCGCCGACTTCCGCGAGACCCTGACCCTGACCGGGACACGGCTGTACATCCTCGCGGTGATCGAACACTCCACCCGCCGCATCCGGATCCTCGGCGCCACCGCGCACCCCACCGCCGCGTGGGTGACCCAGGCCGCCCGCAACCTCGCCATGGACCTCCACGACGCCGGCTGCACCGCCCGCTACCTCATCCGCGACCGAGACAGCAAATACCCGGCCCTGTTCGACGTGATCCTCGCCGACGCCGGGATCACAGTCGTCCGCAGCGGCGTCCGAGTCCCACGCATGAACGCGATCATGGAAAGGTGGGTAGGAACCTGCCGCCGGGAGCTCCTCGACCGAACCTTGATCTGGAACCAGCGCCACCTCCTGCATGCTCTCCGCGCATACGAGGCGTTCTACAACGATCATCGGTCACATCAGGGCATCGCCGATGCCAGGCCACTCCAACCGCTGCCCGAACCGATCACCGACCCGAACCGGCTCGCCCACCTAGACATCCGCAGACGCGACCGCCTCGCCGGCATCCTGCACGAATACGAACACGCAGCCTGACCAGCCCAGACGTATTTTTCGGCAGGAACAGGGCCACCGGGCGAGGCGGTGCCGGTCGGCCAGCCAGCTAAGCGTGGACCGGGCCGTGCGCCATCCACCCCACTGGGACCAATCCCATGGGCACTATAGGGATCTGACCGGAACGACGAATCCGTATGGAGAGAATCGCCGTTGCTGGCAAGCCGCCAGCGCGCCGGGCGCGTCCCCGCGGCGCGCACTGGCACTGCCAGCAGGCTGCACAGCGAGAGGCCGACCGGGCCGTGACCAGCAAGCTTGCCCAGTAGGTCAGGCCGTTCGCTGGATCCTCGCCAACGACGGACGGCGACTCCCAGCGCGATCCGATCCCTACAGGCATTGTAGGGATCGAGCGAAGATGAGCAGCCGATCCTTGGGGTTCGCAGCTATGTGAGCAAAACTGTGGTCGCGCGGCGGAGCCAGTTGAGCAGTTCTTGCTAGTGCTGACGGGATCTGGGCTCCATTGTCAACTACTGAACGTGACCGCAGTCTGGGTCCAGTGGGGGAGGCCGAGAACGGGCTCGACGCCGCTGGACGGTCTGCCCGTCACGCCCAGCGGACGCGGTAGGGCCAGCATTCCATGGCGGTGTCCAGCCACCGCCTGCTGTGGGAGAATCGCGCTGATGGGGTGGGACCGGCGTTCGGGACGGGCGGGAGCTGTGAGGATCGAACCGGCGGACGACGCCATGTTCTGCGAACGCGACGCCTGGCGCTACGACCCGCCTTACGACTTCTACGACACCGACGGCCTACCCGTGAAGAACCCCGAGCTCTTCTTCGCCGTGCGCGACGACGACGGCACCCTCATCGGCTTCTACTTCTTTGAGCCGGTCGACGACGGGCTGTTCTACGGGTTTGGCCTGCGGCCGGATCTCACTGGTCGTGGGCTCGGCGAGCAGTTCGTGCTGGCGGGCCTGGAGTTCGCCCGCCCTATCTACGGCCGGTGCCGCGTGGTGCTCGATGTCGCGGCCTTCAACGAACGCGCCATCCGCCTGTACCGGCGCCTCGGTTTCATCGAGACCGGCCGGCATACCGAGACGTTCGACGGTTACGGGCCCGTGGAGTTCGTTGACATGGAAAAGCCCGGCTGAACGCCTTCCGCGTCGGGTTGGGTCGATGTGGAGGCCCCAGTCACAGCACTCGATCAAGTGACCGCTGGATGGAGTCCATCACCTCGTCCAGGTCGGCCGCGAATGCCGGATTGACCTGAGCCATCCCGGCGAACCACAGGCCGAAGGCGACGTCTCGAGTGGCGATGAAGTCGTCCAGGTGAATGAGATCGGGCAGCTCGCGGCGTTCACTGTAGCCATTGAGAAGCGCCGTACGGATTGCGGTGTAGTCGGCCCGGCCACGATATTCCCACAGTGGTACCGCGATGTCATAGAGCCAGTAACCGAATCCGCAGTCGTCGAAGTCGATCAGCCGCACCGCATCACCGTCGAACAGAGCATTCTCCAGATGCAGGTCGGCATGGATCAGGCCGAAGGCGTCCGGCTTCGATCCAAGACCCGCCATGACAGTACGCATCCGGCGCGCGACCTCATCGAATTGCGCGCGCACCGGCGACGGCAGCAGGTCCCAGCACCCGGCTGCGGACACGCCGCCGTACTCCATGGTGTTGCCGAAGAAGGTCTCCCAGTCCCACCGCATGCGTACGAACCCGGAAGGCGGAGCCCACACCGAAGCGTGATTGTGCAAACGGGCGAGGATGCCACCCAATCGCCGGAAGTGCACGGACCGCGGATTGGCCGCCTGCATTCGTCCGTTCTGCCAGCCGAGGACCGAGCAGACCCGGCCGTCGGCGACGGTGGTCCACTGTCCACTGCGGGCCCGGATCGGCGTCGGCACGCTCAGATCCGTGTCTGCCTGCAATGCGGCCAGCCAGGCCAGCTCCGATCCGACCGCGACCCGCGAATCGACTCCACGGCCGTGCCGGTTCGGCCGGTGTACGCGCATCAGAAATCGGGTATCGCGGGAGTCGACCCGAAACGTGGTGTTCTCGCCGTGCGCGATGAACGACAGGCGTGGCTCGTCGACCGGGTAGTCCGCAAGCGCCCGCATGGCTGTGCGGCGCATGCGTGCGACCTGTGCGCGCTTCGACACTAGTTCGGGCATCTGCGCAACCTATCGCCGACGCCTCGGTGGCGGCCAGGAATTTGTCGGCGGCCCGGACAGGGGACCGTTAAGTTAGCGGCTCTGTTCTCGGGTCAGGCACCCTCGCAGACGCGAGGCTAACGAGCCCCGAAGCGGCTAGACAGTACCACCGACCTCCGGGACACGCCACAGACCACGCCACCGAGCGTCACCAAAGGCAGCGACTGCTCAAATAGACCTGACCACTGCTCGTTCGCTGCTCACAGGGATGCTCCTATGGATGTCAAGTGATCACTGGAAGATCGTTTGGTTCTCGTAGGGTGGTGAGGATCGCGTAGAGTTCCCGGGCGACGTAGCGCTTGAGGCAGCGGATGATCTCTTTCTTGCTCTTGCCCTCCTTGGTGCGGCGCTCGACGTAGGCACGGGTTCTCGCGTCCCAGCGCAGGCGGGAGAGCACGACCCGGTAGAGCGCGGCGTTCGCCTGGCGGTCGCCACCGCGGTTGAGTCGGTAGCGATGGGTCCGGCCTGAGGACGCGGGTAGCGGGGCGACGCCGCAGAGCATTGCGAACGCGGCCTCTGAGCGCATCCGGTCGGGGTTGGCTCCCATGGTGACGAGCATCTGGCCGGCGGTGTCCGGGCCGACGCCTTGGACCTCGAGCAGTTTTGGGCTGATCGTGACCACGAGCCGGTTGATGACTGTGTCGAGGTCGCGGATCTCGACGGACAACCGCTGATGGCGGCGCGCAAGGCTGCGCAGTGCAAGCCGAACAGCGACCGCGGGGTCGCCGGCGTGTGCGACCGCGATGTCGGCGCTGGCGCAGACCTCCACAAGGCGCGTGGCGGTCAGGGCGGACAGTTCGGCACGTACCTGCTCGGGTGCGGTCACGACCAGTGCCTTCATCTGGCGCTGCGCGTCAGCGCGGCCCTCGACCGCGCCACGACGGGCCACCTGCAGAGCACGCAGTGCCTCGACCTGGCCGGTGCGGTCCTTCGGCTTCCCGGTCCGCCGGCCCGCCAGCGCCGCGCGGGCCGCGGCCTCGGCGTCGACCGGGTCGGACTTGCCCTGCCAGCGCCGGGCCTTGCGGTCCGGCCGGTCGATCTCGACGACCGCGACACCGGCCGCCGCCAGATGCCGGGCCAGCCCGGCGCCGTATACCCCGGTCCCCTCGACGCCGACCTTCCCAACGGCGCCGAAGCCACGCAGCCAGTCGAGCAGCCGGCCGTAACCCGCCCCGGTCGCGGGGAACTGTTCCACACCGAGAAGCCGCCCGGCGCTATCGAGAGCCGCCGCCGTGTGACTGTCCTTGTGGGTGTCGACACCACCCGTGACCTCATCAGTCTGCTGTGCCATCGTGGGCGCCAGCCGTCCCTTCACCATCACCTCGACCGACAGGGCGGCACGCACCAGCCGGGCGACGGACAAGACAGTGAAGGGGCCTCTGGCCAGGCTCCTATAAGGTCACCCGCCCGTCCGGTGAGTGCACACGAGCCCCGCGCCGGCACGGCCGACAGATCCCGTCCAGGACCCGCAGTCAGTCTGTTGCCGGGTCAGACCGACCGGCGCGGGGCTCACCAACATCCTCACTGTCTGTTGCGTTGGCCGGGCGCGACCGGTCGGGCATGATCGACTGGTGCATCGTCGGCGTGTCCGTCCCGTGGTCGCGGCCTCCGAGTTCGCGGGGTTCCGGTTTCCACCGGAAGTGATCGTGCTGGCCGTCAGGTGGTACCTGCGCTACTCCCTGTCCTACCGGGACGTCGAGGAACTACTCGCCGAGCGCGGCATCGTTGTCGACCATGTGACGCTGTTCCGCTGGGTGCAGCGGTTCACTCCGTTGCTGATCGACGCCGCCCGGCCGTGCCGCCACAGCCCGGCCGACAGATGGTTCACCGATGAGACGTATGTAAAGGTCGCCAGCCGCTGGACGTACCTGTACCGGGCGATCGACCAGTTCGGCCGGGTCATCGACGTCCTCGCCTCCGAGAAACGGGATCTCGCCGCGGCCCGCCGGTTCTTCACCCGGGCGCTGTCCCACGGCCGACGCCCAGTCGAGGTGACCACCGATCGGGCCCCGGCCTACCCACGGGTCCTCGACGAACAGGTGCCCGCCGCCCACCACGTCGACGCCCGGTACGCGAACAACCCGATCGAGGCCGATCATGGCCGATTGAAGGCGCGGCTGCGGCCGATGCGCGGCCTCAAACGGCTGAGCTCCGCCCAGGTGATCGGCTCCGGGCATGCCTTCGTGCAGAACGTTCGCCGCGGCCACTACGAACTCGCCACCGACACCGAACCCCACCAGCGGCTCGCGGCAGCCTTCACCGAACTCGCCCAGGCCATCTGACCAGGTAAACCACCGGCCCTTACCACGCCCCACGCCGGCTCAACGCAACACCGCCCGCCACCTCGCCATGGACCTGGACGGACGCCTCGGCCGCTTCCGGTTCCTCATCCGCGATCGGGACACGAAATTCCCCCAGGCGTTCGACGACGTGTTCGCCTCCGAGGGCGTGCAGGTCGTGCGCACGCCGCCACGGACACCACAGGCGAACTGCTACGCGGAGCGGTTCATCCGCTCTGTGCGCGAGGAGTGCACTGACAGGATCATCCTGTACGGCGAGCGCCACGCCGCCGCGGTGCTCGACGAGTACACCCGCCACTTCGACGATCATCGGCCCCACCAAGGGCGCGACCAGCGCCCACCGAACCACGACCCGGCCGCCGTCACCCCCCTCGACGGCCCGATCCGTCGCCGCAAGATCCTCGGCAGCGTGATCAACGAATACCACCGAGCCGCCTGACCGAACAACGAAACCGCAGGCCAGGCACCCGAATCGAGTTCTGGCACGCTACAACACGGTTCTTCACACGGCGGCGAGGTGATCTGGTTCCAGCGGTCTCGCGAGAAGGCGAGACAGGACGAGGGAGGAACCATGAAGCGACGACTGCTTGCGGCGGCCACCGCGGCCGTACTCACCACCGGCATCACCACGGTGACCATCGTCGGCACGACCGGCACCGCGATCGCCAAGCCCATGACCTGCGCGCTCATCGAGCCCTTCGAGGAGTGGCTGCTCAGCGACATCGTGCCCCCGACCACGGGCATCAAGGGCGCCCTCTTCCACTGGTACTTCACCAACTGCTGATCAGCGATTCCCGGGCTCCGCCACCGCGACCAGCTCGCGGATCTCGCGATTGAGGAGCTTGCCGGTGGCGGTGCGCGGGCGGGCGTCGGCGACGAGGTGCCAGTGGGTGGGGACCTTGTCGTGGGCCAGGGTGGACCGGCACCACGCCTCGAGGTCGGCGGGCGTAGCGCGGGGTTCGCGGTGTCGTCCCACCAGCCTGACCCGCCATGCCACGGGATGACAGCAGGTACACGGGGGGATACCTGCCCTGGCCTCGGCGACCAACCTGGCCGCCTGCCTGCGGTCGCTGGGGCAGCGGGCGGCGGTCGCTGTGCTGACGAGGACGCAGCGCTGCGGTCGCATCCTGTCAGCGATCCCGGTCGGATCTCATGGACGCCCCGAGTACCTCTGCGGGGTCGCCGAGACGTCGCACGTCCGCCGCGGTCGTGGCGACTTCTGCCGTCAGCCCGGACATCTGAAAGAGATCCCCTATGGAGCGGAAAACCCCAACAGTATTGGCGGCCCTGTCCGGATGATCCGCACAGTAGGCACGCAGATGGGTGAGCGCCTCGCGGCAGGCGGGGACGCCAGCTCCCATGAAGATCAACTCAGCGAGATACCCTAGTTGGACCAGGGACCTCGCGAGGGATTCTCGATGCTCTCCGTCAATACTCGCTAGCTCGCGCCAGATTTCGACCGTCTTTCGGGTATAGGCCCTGGCTGCACTGTAGTGGCCGGCCGTGTTGTAGAGCGACGTAAGGCTGCTGAGCGTCCGAGTCCACGACATCATGATCGCGTCGCGACTCACGGGTGCCTGCTCTGACGACCTTCCACGGACATGTCCCGGACCAGGCGTGTCTTCTAGCTGTGACACGAGATCCGACCACGTCGCCGACGCCTCGTCCAGTAGAAGGATCGCCCCGTCATCTCCCCCAAGCGCATCGAAGTAGGCGACCTGGTGCAGGGATCGGGCAAGTGGGTGAAGTAAAATGCCCGGCGATGCCGCTTCCGCGCCGCGTAGGAGCTCCAGCACGTCGCGCGCGACGCTGCGGACGTCGTCGCATTCCAGTCCGAGCTCGCTAAGGGTATCGACCAGGTGCCCCGCCTGTTTCTCCAGCCAGGGGTACCGCCGGCCATTCCTGATTGATTCGACGTCCGGAAGTAGGCCTGCGGCCGCACGGAGTGCATCGACGGCCTTGACCGGGAAGCCGAGGTGAACATGACAGCGAGCCAGCTCGCACAGGGCGCGGTTGAACTCGGGGTTGAACCGGTCGGGGAGTTGCAGCGAAAGCTTCCAGTATAGTTCGGACGCCTCCTCGAGCGCGACGCGCGCCTCGGCGAAGTCTGATCGCGCCGCTTCCTCCTCGCCGGCTCGACGTCTTCCCAGTCCGATCTCAAGGATCGTTTGGCCGATCGAGAGCTCGATCTGGGCAAGGTCGGGCAGATACTTGCCCGCGGCGTCCTCGGCCGCAAGGCGTCGATATCCGGAAAGCGCCTCTCGATAGTGCCGTAGGGCATCGGCGTCGCGGCCGGATTCCCGTAGCGTAGAGCCGATATTGAAAAGAATACCTGAGAGAATTTCCTCGCTATCGTCGCCGCCTGACTGTTGGCACAGACTCTTGGCTTCGGTGGCCGCCGCAAGACCCTTGTCGAGCTTGCCAAGCCCGCTATAGCTACCAGCCAGGGAGCTCAGTAGCTGGGCGTGAGAACTAGGTGATGCAACACGTTCTGGGGTGAACTCCCTGGCCAGTCCGTCGGCTAGCTCGCCCACCTGTACCGCGTCATCGTGCCTTCCGAGCTGGGCATAGCGGACGCTGAGGCAACCGAATAGTTGGAAAGCCAAACGAATCCACTGTTCGAGGTTCTCCGTCGTATTCGGATCCAGTTTGGTAAACTCGACAACGGCTTCCTCGGTAGTTGTGAGCGCCTCGTCGTAGCGGCCCGCGTCCGCATACCTTTCACCAAGCGCGATCAGCGCCCCAACGTGGTATGAACGCATCTCCGGCCCCTCGCGGGCTGCCAGCAGCTGGGTGGCGCAGGCACGAAGGTAGGTGAGACCGACAAGCAGTGCGGCGGCTCCGGCCCCGTGCGGACCAAGAGCGTGCTCAGTAGTGGACACAGCTACGATGAAATTGAGCTCGCGATATGTCAGCCAACAGATCCACAACGCGCCGTTCAGAGTGCCGGCGAGTTCACCGTCCGCATTGGCCAGCGCCCGGTCGACCAGCTCCTGGATATGGTCGGCGAACAGGTCGCCGAGAACCCTGGCTGGCTGCTCCCTCCGCTCCGCCCCCCGCCCGAGCACTTGTAGGAGCCGCGCAAGATGCCTGTCGCCGCAGGCAGGGCTCCGGTAGATCGCCGAGACGACCTCTGCGAGGTCGGCGCTTTGAGCGTGCAGCTCCTCGGCCAGGAGATCCGGACCTATCGAAGAATCCGGGTATACCGCAGAAAGCCATTCGGAGATCTTTGAACGGAGAGTCGGGTCCGCGAATTCAGGGAAGGCCTTCAGCAGGTCGAAGATCTCAGCCCGGCTCGGCGTCACGAGACTGACGACAAGGACCGCTCGATTGGCATGGGATGGATGTAGATCTTCCAGTCGATGCGCCGGCAGATGCGCTGTCCACGCTCTGCGCTCACGTCCAAGGATTTGAGCGAGGACCGTCTCTCGGGTGCTCCGGCCGCCAGCCGGATGATTCACGGTATCGCCCTGCGCAGCGAGCAACGCGGCCATGTGAACGAGCAGCGGGCTTGCGAAGTCATCGCCGGCGACGTCGGGCGGGGTGTATGCAGAGGACCCGAGGTGGTCAGCGAATGCCCGAGTCGCGCGCTCGGCGTGCAACATCCGCTCCTCCTGGTCCATAGGGTGATCCTCCAGAGTGACACGAAGGTCTACCATCTCCGTGACCGTCTGGTCGGTCGCGTCGGCGAGGCGAGACCACCACGAGTCGGAGGCGCCGGTGGCATGTCGCGCCAGAAGCAACACGCGGACCGGAGGTCCTGCCGGCCGATGTGCCAGCGCCGCGAGGCCCTCCTTCACAAGGTCCGACACCTGGTCCGAGTAGTCGAACACCAACAGCGATGGACTATCGACCAATGGGCCTCTGGCGAACGCCGGGGCGTCGACCATGCCGGCGTCCCAGCGTCTGGATCTCATGTGCGAGCACAACTCCGTCGCCAGACGAGTTTTTCCGCTGCCTCCTTGTCCGACGATGAGCGCGACGCTGAATATGTCCGTGCGTTCACACCACTCCACGAGCTCACCCAACAGGCGGCTGCGCCCGAGGAACGGAACGACACCGTAGCGCGGGTTGAGAAGCTGTGCGGGAAGGTACCTGCCCGGCAGGGGAGTGTGGGCTTCGCGTAGATAAGGATGCGCGGACCGAGTCGGCGGCGAACTCTCGGGAAAGCGGTCAAGGAGCCGCGAGAGGACGTCCCCAGGCGTGACAAAATGGCGGTAGCCGGTGCGGACGCCAGACGCCACATCGATCAGGCGGCAAAGTTTGTCGTAGTGCCACACCTCCCATCCTCGAAGGCCGAGGCGCTGTGCGTAGCCCTCCAGGAGAGCATCTACCACGTCGATCCCGCCGCTTCTTGGTGCGGGTGAGAGCACTACGTTGGTGGTGAGCAGAAGAAACTCGGGACGCCGACCTCCTCGGACCCGGTTCGATCCCGGGTCCGACCACTTCTCGAGTTCGGTCCTGACCTGGCCGACGAACCATCCGGCGTCGCGCGTCGCGCCCTCCGGCCGGCGTCGATACTTGGCCTGGAGCACTCCGTAACCCTGCCAGCTACCGCCGCTGACTCTGTCCCGCAGCAGATCGAACGTGCCCTCGAACGAGGCTTCCCGTCCTCCGTCGGGGCCATCACCGAAGACGTGCACCTCCGACCCCAGCTCGGACACCGCGAGCGCCTGCGACAGATGTTCGAACTCTCGGTCGCCCAGCCGGTTGAGATCGTAGTCCACGTACCCGATTCTGCATGGCTCGGCGAACGATCGACGATGGCGTCGTGGATGATGCTTCCGGGTAGCCCGCTCGCACGATGGTCCCGTCGACGTGCGGATCCACCAGTCGGCTGGCGGACAGGGAGCGACACCGGGAATGAGGCGCCGCCTGGCTCCGCCGGCGTCGACTTTCGGAAGTGGTCGATTGCCAGGACGGCCTATGCTATCTCCATGGATGCGGTGGTCGTGGCAATGGGGGCCTGGTGCGACTATGTGACCGAGGACGAGCGCCGCGGCACACCATCCGCGGTGCCGCGGCCTTCGGGGAAAGACAACTCGTCCATGAACACGCTGCACTTTCGCATCGAAGAGTTCGCGACTCTGCGCGACGGAAGACGCCTCATCTTGACCAGAGATCGTGGCTGGAGCGGAAAGCTGTCGGGAGTGCCACCGGCGGTGTTGCGTTGAGCCGGCGTGGGGCGTGGTAAGGGCCGGTGGTTTACCTGGTCAGATGGCCTGGGCGAGTTCGGTGAAGGCTGCCGCGAGCCGCTGGTGGGGTTCGGTGTCGGTGGCGAGTTCGTAGTGGCCGCGGCGAACGTTCTGCACGAAGGCATGCCCGGAGCCGATCACCTGGGCGGAGCTCAGCCGTTTGAGGCCGCGCATCGGCCGCAGCCGCGCCTTCAATCGGCCATGATCGGCCTCGATCGGGTTGTTCGCGTACCGGGCGTCGACGTGGTGGGCGGCGGGCACCTGTTCGTCGAGGACCCGTGGGTAGGCCGGGGCCCGATCGGTGGTCACCTCGACTGGGCGTCGGCCGTGGGACAGCGCCCGGGTGAAGAACCGGCGGGCCGCGGCGAGATCCCGTTTCTCGGAGGCGAGGACGTCGATGACCCGGCCGAACTGGTCGATCGCCCGGTACAGGTACGTCCAGCGGCTGGCGACCTTTACATACGTCTCATCGGTGAACCATCTGTCGGCCGGGCTGTGGCGGCACGGCCGGGCGGCGTCGATCAGCAACGGAGTGAACCGCTGCACCCACCGGTAGACGCTGACGTGATCGACCGTGATGCCGCGCTCGGTCAACAGCTCCTCGACGTCCCGGTAGGAGAGCCCGTAGCGCAGGTACCACCTGACGGCCAGCACGATCACTTCCGGTGGAAACCGGAACCCCGCGAACTCGGAGGCCGCGACCACGGGACGGACACGCCGACGATGCACCAGTCGATCATGCCTGACTGCCAACCCGACCACGGTGCCCAGTCAACGCAACAGCCCCGTTGTAGATGGTGCGTGCGAGGGTGGCCATCAGCGGGGTCGTCGGCGCCTGGGCGACTGGTGCCGGCCAGGTGTTGAGCAGGGGGTCCCAGCGGGCGGCGCCGGTTGGGCCGCCGGAGGAGGCACGTAGGTAGTCGGCGACCACGGCCGCGTCCAGCGGGCAGAGCTGGATGCCGGCGGCGCCGGCCAGGCGTATCTCGGGTCCGCCGGGCGGGCAGACCGCCCGCTGGTAGGGGTCGGTGCGGGCAGTGACCACCAGCCGGATTCCGGCAGGGGCCGCGTCGTTGATCCGGGCGATCGCGGCGCCGCGGACCGTGTCGGCGATCTCGTCGAGGCCGTCGAGGATCGACAGGATCAGCCCGGCGTCGAGCAGCGCTTTGGCCCGGCTGGTCTCGGCGTCGCCCGGTGCGGGTTCGGTCAGGCCGGGATAGTCGATGGCCAGCCGGGTCTCCAGCCAGCTGTGCAGGGACTGCTGGTGGGGGTTCCAGGACGCCAGCGCGACCAGGACCGGGACCGGCCCGCCCGGGGCACGCCGGACGGCGGCGAGCAGGTCGAGGACCAGGCGCACGGTGAGCATCGTCTTGCCCGCCCCGGGTTCGCCGAGCACGACCAGCCGGCCGGTCGGGACCCGGTCGAGCAGACCCGCGAGATCACCGTCACCGCCGGCGAGGTCGCCCGGCCCGGCCGCCCACACCTGCGGCGTGCCCGGTGGCGTTGGCGGCGGGGGTGGTGGCCAGCCGGCTCCGGAGCTCGCCAGCCGCACCAGCGACTCCCACTGCTGCACCAGGTCGCTGTCCGCCGGGATCCAGCGCACCGGCAGCGGATACGGGTCATTGAGCCGGCGTAGTCCGACTTCGTGCTCCCACTGGCGGCGTACTGCGATCGCGAGCTGGTCGGCGACCCCGGCCAGGTCCAGTGCGCCGGCCGCTGCCTCTCGCCGGTTGGCCTGGTAGGCCGCCCAGGCCAGGTACAGACCCGGTGGCACGAAAGGCGCCCCCACGACAGTCACCCAGTCAGCCGCCGAGCCCGGCACCCCCACCACCACCACTGTCACCGCCGTCAGAACAGCCGAGACACCCAGCAGCGCGAGCGCGACGACCCGGGCGCCCCCAGTGCATGTTCCCCCCATGACAGCATCATCGTCGCCGATCTGTCACCACCAGCGACAAGGCCGACATCCGCCACGCCAAACACCCGGGCAGGGCAGGCATCACCGGCCTCGATACCGCCGCAGCTGTCCGCCGAAAGGTGCAGAACCACCGGAACACCTCAAGCGGCCCGAGTAGACCAGTCGACCTGAGCAGCGCCAGCTCACGACCAGGACGGCTATGCAGATCTACTGGGAGCCGACACCCGGCTCACAGATGGTTTGTCGAGTTCGGGGCGGTGGGCGAGCTTACCTGCGGCCTTGTCGATGAAGATCTCGTCGCGGCCGGCCGCCTGCAGCGCGGCGCGCTGGTCACGGGGGGAGACCCGTCCGTAGCTGACATGCATGATCGGTTCGTAACGCGAATGGGGGTATGCGTGTCATAGGTGCGTACACGGCATGCGTTACGCATGCGACCTGCGGAGACGCATTGTCGATCTCTGCGTCTCATGAACGTTCGTTACCGGACACCCGCCCGCTGTCGGGACTCTTCGTTCCGCTGCTCCCGACAGGGCCGGGGCTGCTACAGCTCACGTTCGTCTGCCGACGGCCAGCCGGGCATTGCCCTTTCTGCCGTCTCGGCGGACCCCTCCGAGAGACGCCTGACCGGACAGAGCTGATTCGCCCCCCAGCGCCCGCGGCCGGCGATCCGGGCGCCTCAGCGCACCCGCCAGCGGCCCACCGCGACGTTCCCGCTGCCACCGCCGAGCACAAACTGGACGTACCGCAGTTGCACCCCGTCCTGGACCTCGACGGTGCGCAGGACGCTGAGGCGCGCGCCCGCCTCGAGGGTCTGGGCCGGCGTGTCCGGGCCGAGCCCGCTGAAGGTGAACCCCAGGCTGAAGTCCTGCCCCTGCGTGTCGAAGATGCTCGTCTCGGCGGGGTCCCAGCTCGGGGTCGTACCGACGTTGCGGACGTCGAACTCGGCGACGACGAGGTGGGAGCCCGCCGGCCCGGTGGCGGCCCCGCCGTTCTGCGCCGGCGCCGGGTCGACCACTCGCCGCAGCGTCACCGCCAGGTGGACGGGGTTGGACGCGTCCGGGCCCGTCTGTCCGCCGCTGGTCCCGGGTGCACTGGCGAACGTCGTCGCCGTGAGGGTGGTCGTGGCGCCGGGGGCGAGCAGCGGCCCCGGCACCGCCGGCGGTCCGGCGGTGTCCGGCCGGGTGGGGATCGTCTCGGCCGCCCATTCGGCCGCGCCGAACGCCGGCGCGGCGCCCGTGGTCAGCAGCCGCCCGAAGCGGACCGTGCGCACGCTCGCCCCGGCCGGCACCACGTAGGGGATCGACGCGGTCAGCGTCTCGCCCGGCCCCAGCCAGGCGACCAGCGGCGCCGGTGCGCCGGTAGTGGGCAGCGTCGGGTAACCCGCGCCCCGGGTCGGGTGGCCGCCCGCGTCGACCAGCGCCGACTGGCTCGGCGCCTGGACAGGGAGGACGGCGCCCTTGGTGTTGGTCAGGCGCCAGCGGATCGACAGCGTGCGCGTGGCGCCGGTCGGCGCCAGCGACCCGGACAGCTGGACCGGGGTGGCCGTCAGCGTGGCGGCCCACCCGCCGAGCGGGACCTGCCGGGTCAGCGAGGCCGGCACCGAGCCGCCGGAGCCGCCGGAGCCGCAGCCCGCTGCCGCGCCTGCGGCCACGAGCGCGACCGTGGCCGCGAGTACGGACAGCACGCGCCGCCGAGGGCGCCGGGCCGCCGCAGGCACGAAACCGTCGCTGACCAGCATGCAGCTCTCCATCCGACTTATCCCGATACGTCCCGCTTCAGGCTGCCACGGCGGCATTTTCACCGACGGGCGGGGTCGGGGCTCGGGCGGGGCGACGTTGCGCCAGCTGCGCCACTCGGCGCTCACACACGCCGCCGAGGACGGCGCGAACACCTCGACGCTCCTGTCCTACTCGGGCCACACCTCGGTCGCCTCCCTGGCGCGCTATGCCCGAGTGCCGCCGGAGGCGCTGGCCCGCTGGCAGGCCGGCCGGGATCCCGCGCGCGGCCCGCCGCCGCTGAGCCCGTTGCCCCTTTCTGCCGTATCTCGGCGGTCCCCCTGTTCGTCGTCTTGTCGGCGCTTCCTGACTTCCCAGATGAACGCGACCGCGAACCCGGCGAAGGCGAGGGCACTGCCAACGCCGCCGATCCAGTCGGGGACCGAGCCCCAGTCGATACGGGAGGTGGCGAAGTCCGAACTGCTGCCCACGGCGCCCAAGGTAACGCCGGGTTGGTGAAGTCGGGCTGGGACCTCCACTTGCCATCGAGATGCCGGAGCAAAGACCGCATCGAGGTTGAAGATCAACATAATCTGATCGCGTCGGTGCGGAACGGCCAGGTGTGGGTGTACCGCCGCCGGAGCACGAACGGCGGTACGACGACCTACGCGCTGGAATCCCACCGCCCCGCGCGCTGACCGGTCAGGACAGGATGGTCCGCTGGGCCGACGTGATCCGGCAGCCCACCTGGCCGCCGACTGTCTGCCCGGTGAAGCCACGGACTTCTTCCCGTCCGGCCAGGCCGGGGCCGAGGCGTGGGATGAACGCGGGGCCGGTGGTGAGTTGGGCGCCGTCGGGCGCGGTGAACGCCACCGTGATCACGTAGGACGCGGTTCGGTCGGTCCTATTCGTCACAGTGATCGTCGCGTGCAGCGCGCCAGCAGTGTCGGTCGTACAGCTGTCGACGCGCACATCCTCGGGATGCTGACCGTTGAGCTTCACCGTGTGGCCGGCGGCCACGCCGATGGCGATGGCGCAGCTGGCCAGGCCGATGAACAGCACGCCGAGGATGATCCACAGGGGTAGCAGTCGGCGGAACGTGGAGCGGCGTACGGGTGGTGGCGGTGGCGGGTAGCCGTAGGGCGGTTGGAAGCCTGGCTGTGTCATGAGAATCCCCCTGATCGTCTTCGACCGGGGGTCAGAGTAGCGGCCTCGACACCTATGGGGTCGCCGTGGCATTCGCCGAAAATCGGGCGGATATGGCTGACCGGCGTGGCCATCGCGCGGGCGCGGTGCGGGATCATGTCCGCTGGCAACGGCGTCGGCCGGGAGGACGGCGTCGGGGAACAACGGAACAGCGGTTATCGGCGAGATTGATCTTGGGTTGCCGGCACCGGCACGGCGACCGGCACGAGTTCCCCCACTGCAACCCACAAACGATCATCTGAAGGATGGGGTAATGCCTCTTATCCTGTCCTCTCGAAAGCGCTCCCCGTCAGCGGTCAGCGCGTCGACCGGGCTTGGCGCTGAGCGAGGGTGCGGCCGCCGACCAGAGCCGCGGCGAGCCGCGCGCAGCCGTCGGCGAAGTCCGGCGCATAGCGGCGGCCGCCGGTGCCGAGCGGCAGCGCGAGCACGCCGACGACCCCGGCGAACAGCAGCCCGCCCTGCAGTGCTGTGGCCGGGCCTGGACCGCCCCGTCGGAGCCGCCCGGGTACATCCCGGACCGGCAGGCGCCAGATGGCGACCACCGCCGCGACCGTGCCCAGCCCGGCCAGCCCCGCCACCGCCAGCAACCGGTGCCGGCCGGAACGCCCGGCCGCTCCCCCGTTGTCGGTTATGGGAAGGGTTGTACCGCCACCGCCATCGGACGCCCGCACACGGCGATCCACCCCTGCCAGAAAGCGCGGCCAGAATCCTGCCGAGCCGCCGCGCCACCGTCTACCGCCGCCTGGACGAGGACGAGCCGGCCGGCGAGCGGTAGTCGCGGGCGTATGACCGAGATCAGCCCCGCAATCCGTGTACTCCCATTCAATGGGAGTACACGGATTGCGGGGCTGGCGGGACTACGGCGCCTCGCCGCGGCGAGGCGCCGAGCGTCAGGCCCCAGCCCTCATCGGGCTGGTGGTCTGTGTCTTGCGGGTGGTCAGTCCGGGGGGTAGAGGGGCCACGGGTCGTCCGGGGGCTGGTCGTGGCGGGCCTGGTGGACGGCGATGCGCGGGGAGCCGGGCTGGGGCTGTTGCGTTGAGCCGGCCCGAGGCACGGCAGGGCCAAGTTGGCGACCTGATCAGATAGCCTGCGCGAGCTCGGCGAACGCTGTCGCGAGCCGGAGATGGGGCTCGGCGTCGATGCCGAGTTCGTAGTGTCCGCGGCGAAGGTTCTGGACGAAGGCGTGCCTGGAGCCAATCACCTGGGCCGAGTGCAGTCGTTTCAGTCCTCGCATCGGCCGCAGCCGGGCTTTCAACCGGCCGTGGTCGGCCTCGATCGGGTTGTTCGCGTAGCGGGCGTCCACGTGGTGAGCAGCAGGCAGTTGCTCGTCGAGGACGCGTGGGTAGGCCGGGGCCCGGTCGGTGGTCACCTCCACCGGGCGACGACCATGCGACAACGTGGCGGTGAAGAACCGACGCGCCGCGGCCAGGTCCCGATTCTCGGAGGCGAGTACGTCGATGACCTGCCCGTACTGGTCGATCGCTCGGTACAGGTAGCGCCACCGGCCCGCGATCTTGACATATGTCTCGTCCGTGAACCACCTGTCGCCCGGGCTGTGGCGACAGGGCCGGGCGGCGTCGATCAGCAGCGGGGTGAACCGGCGGACCCACCTGTACACGGTCACGTGATCAACGTCGACGCCGCGTTCGGCGAGCAACTCCTCGATGTCCCGGTACGACAACGCGAACCGCAGATACCAGCGAACTCCCAGAACGATCACCTCCGGTGGGAACCGGAAGCCGGCGAACTCCGAGGCCGAGACCGGGACCGGCGGATGAGGACGGCGGTGCGCCATCATCCGATCATGCCTGGCCGCCGGGACGGACCACAGCGTCCACCGACGCAACAGTGCGCTGCACCCACCGGAAGATCGTGACGTGATCGACGTCGAGGCCGCGTTCGGCCAGCAGTTCCTCGACGTCGCGGTACGACAGGGCGAACCGTAGGTACCAGCGGACGCCCAGAACGATCACCTCTGGCGGAAGCGGAACCCAGCAAACTCCGAGGCCGGGACGACAGGTCGTACACGCCGACGACGCACTACTCGATCATGCCTGAGCGGATGGCCCGACCGCTGTGCACCGCCAACGCAACAGAGCCGCGGGGACCGCGGGAACGCGCCCCTGTCGGTCTCTACGCGCACGGCGTCGTGGTTGCGAACCTGGACCGGCGCGCCGGCGATCCCCATGAGCACTCCGCCGCGACGCAGGCGGCCGTCGTGCGCGTGCGCCTCGTCGCGGACGGATGAGGCTGTGCTGTCATATCCCGGACGATCGCCGTAACCGATCGTTACGACTTTCGGCATGAGGTCCCTTTCTGGATCTTCGAGCGGTGCCGGGCGACTGCCACTATCCGTTGAAACGACGAACTACTGACCGCTGCGGTGGCACATACTCATCGGCACTCGGCCTCGCCGTCACGCCGGTCTGAAGAACGTCACCGAAGGCGGGTCCGGCACGCTGTAAGCGGAGACCTGATGGACAGTCACAACCCTGGCCGGGACAGTGCCGCCCCGGCCCGTGCCAGCCAGCACCGGTGGCGGCAGGCGCGCCGCAGGCCGACGGCGGTCGGCGTCACCCTCGTTGCCGCTATCGCCGCCGTGATCCTGCTCGGCAGCCGCCTGCCCCCGCCGGGCAGCCCGGATGGCGCGCCGACGCCCGTCCCCCTGGGAACGGCCACTCTCACCCCACGGCCGGCGACCGCGACCTCGACCGACCCGGCCCCGGCGTCGGCGTCGGCGTCGCCGACCGTGCCACCGTCGACAGTGCCACCGAGGACCTCGCCGGTGCCGCACCCGGCGGCCGGGTTGTCGGCCGACCAGGCGCTGCGGGCGCTGCTCAACCCCGTGACCATGACCCGCTGCATCCGGGTCGATCCGGCGGCCAACAGCACCTATCCGGACGCCGCCGTCCGCTGCGCGGCCTCCGACGGCCGGTTCGTGTACGCCTGGCACTTCCCGGACCGATCGGCACTGGACCGCCGCCTTGACCTCCTGACCGTCAACGTGCCCACCCCGGGCTCCTGCGACGCTGGCGCACCGGCCGTCGGCCGGTGGATCCCGCCCCAGGGCGGCCAGGGCGGTGCCCTGCTGTGCTTCTGGGCCAACCGCCAGTTCGTCGTCCTCTGGGCCTACGACGCCGTCCCGGTCGCGGTCAGTGTGCAGGGCTCGAACGCGGTGACCCTGGTCCGCTGGTGGCGGGGCTTCGACCCGCTCACCATGGGAACCTGGCTCAGCGGCTGACCGCTCCCGCCCGACCTCGCCCTGCTGCGCGACATCACCGGCCGCTTCGCGCACGTCTCCCACCTGGCAACCCGCACCCTCAACCTGCAGATCACCGACGAAAGGCCCGACCGCGTCGTGCTGCGAGTCGTCGAGCAGACCGCCGCCTACGACTTCCTCGGCGCCGACGGCACGGTGCTCGCCCACAAGACCGCATCCGCGCCCGCCCGCACCGACGTCACCCTCGTCCGAACCGCCGCCGGCTGACGCATCACCGACCGCGCAACCGCCCTGTGAGCCCGCCCGCCCCACCTATCCAGGTCAGCGACGCCGCGCTCGCCCGGAGAGTGGCGTCCACTCGTCGCAGCTTGTCCTCCCGCGAATGGTTATGATCAGGCCACCGCAGGACGGGCATCTTCGGGGCCTGCGCCCCGACGAACTGCCCGGCGGAGTGTGGCCCGGCGGCTCTGTTGCGTTGGGCCGGCCCGAGGCACGACAGGGTCAGGTTGGCGGCCTGATCAGATGGCCTGCGCGAGCTCGGTGAACGCTGCTGCGAGCCGGAGATGGGGCTCGGCGTCGACGCCGAGTTCGTAGTGGCCGCGGCGAAGATTCTGAACGAAGGCGTGCCCGGAACCGATCACCTGGGTGGAGCGCAGCCGTTTCAGCCCGCGCATCGGCCGCAGCCGGGCCTTCAGCCGGCCGTGATCGGCTTCGATCGTGTTGTTCGCATACCGGGCATCTATGTGGTGGGCGGCCGGAAGCTGCTCGTCGAGGACCCGCGGGTAAGCCGCGGCCCGATCGGTGGTCACCTCGACCGGCCGCCACCCGTGTGCCAGTGCCCGGGTGAAGAACCGGCGCGCCGCCGCCAGATCGCGTCTTTCGGAGGCGAGGACGTCGATGACCTGGCCGAACTGGTCGATCGCCCGGTACACGTACGTCCAGCGCCCGGCGACCTTCACATACGTCTCATCGGTGAACCACCTGTCGCTCGGGCTGTGGCGGCACGGCCGGGCCGCGTCGATCAACAGCGGCGTGAACCGCCGCACCCACCGGAAGATCGTGACGTGATCGACGTCGAGGCCGCGTTCGGCCAGCAGTTCCTCGACGTCGCGGTACGACAGGGCGAACCGTAGGTACCAGCGGACGCCCAGAACGATCACCTCTGGCGGAAGCGGAACCCAGCAAACTCCGAGGCCGGGACGACAGGTCGTACACGCCGACGACGCACTACTCGATCATGCCTGAGCGGATGGCCCGACCGCTGTGCACCGCCAACGCAACAGAGCCTCGCCGAGATCATTGCTGAGACCGCGGTCACGGTGCTCCTGGACCGCATCCCCGACATCGCCCTCGCCATCCCTTCTGTCAGCCTCCTTTGGCGTCCCACCTTCTGGGTCCGCGGCCTGGCCGAACTCCCCGTCATCTTCACCCCGGCCTGAACACGCCTGGCGGCGCGCTCGGCCGCGGGCGCGCGGCCAGACCAACTGGACGACGCCGAGGCCGCGACGGCTCAGGGCTTCCGGGCGACCGCTTGCCCCGGACGCTGTGGCGTCCGCCCGATCGTCGGCCGGAACAGCGCCATGTCCGGACGAGGACGTCTGCTCTGCGGGCCGGCCCCCACCCGGGAGCCTCCCTGTCGTCTTCGTCGGACTCGGAGCCGCGATGACCGCGCGGCGCACTCAGGAACGGGGAGCCTCCCCTTGGGGCGAGAAGTCCGGTGACCGGAGCCCGTCGCGCAGGATCGCGAGCACTCGCGTGGGGTCCGCGTCGTGGTGCGCGAGGTGACGCAGCGAGAGGAGGGTACCGGTCAGCACCGCCATCAGGTCGGCGGTGTCGATGTCGCCGCGTACCTCCCCGCCGTCCTGCGCCCGGACGAGGAGGTGGCCGATCTCATCGCGCAGGGCGGCGGTCATCGCGGCTACGGATGCCTGCATGTCGGCCCTGGTGGAGGCGATCGCGTCGATGAGGTCTGTCTTCGTCGAGGCGTCGACGGCGAGGCGCTCGATGAACTTGAAGAGGGCTGCTCCTGCGTCGTCGGCGTGGCGCAGGGCCCGCGCCTCGGCCAGCAGGGGGTCGAGGCGCTCGTGGATGACGGACTCGAAGAGCGTCTCCTTGGTGGGGAAGTGGCGGTAGAGGGTGCCGGGCCCCACACCGGCCCGGCGCGCGATCTCGTCCAGCGAGACGGACAGTCCGTCGGCCGCGAAGGCCTCCCGGGCCACCTGCAGAAGCCGGTCGCGATTGCGGCGCGCGTCGGCGCGCAGTGGCCGGTGCTCGGTCTCCATCCGGGTCTCCCTCGGTCCGAGGTTCTCCAACCGGGGCGCTGTCTCCGGTACAGTGGTCGAACCGGGGCGCTGTCTCCGATTTTACTCGTGTCCGCTGTGGCGCTCGGCGTGAGAACGCCGGTGGTGACGGCGGCGTCTTGGTCTCGTGCACCGCCGGCCCGTACCAATTCGCGAAGGAGAACCTGATGACTGTGGCCAGTCAGCCGACGTCCGTGCCGGCCGCGTTCCTGGCGCTGGACTTCGCCGCGTACATCGTCGAGAACTTCAGCCACAACGCCGCCATCGCCGAGCACGCCGCGGGCGCGCTGGACGCGGCCCGCTCCGCGGGGCTGCCCGTGATACACGTCGTCCCGGCCGGGATGCAGGATCGGATCCATCCCCTCCTCGTGCCGGTCGGTGACGAGCCGGTTCTGACCAAGAGCAGCATCGGAGCCTTCGCCACCACGAACCTGCACGAGCTCCTCCGGGCCGCGAACATTGAGAAGATCATCCTGGCGGGGGTGGCGACCTCCGGGACGGTGCTGTCCACGACCAGGTGGGGGGTCGACGTCGGCTACCAGGTCACCGTCTGCGCCGAGGCGTGCGCCGACCCCGACCCGCGAGCCCATGCCGCGTTGCTCGACGAGTCGGTCCACCCACAGAGCTGGCTCGGGCTCTGGCGCATCGCCGATGTGCTGAACACCAGCCAGGTCACCGAGCTGCAGCCCGTCGCGGGATAGCCGGGTTCCGCACGGCCCGCCTATCGTCCTGCGCCGCGCGGTGACGGGCCGTCGGCCAGCAGGCTGTGCAGCTGTCCGCTGGTCTGGGTTGAGCAGGTTGTCTGGGGCGTGGCGTTACGCCTGCGCCGGGTCGCGTCGCGGAGACGGTAGTGGACGGTGGCCTGGTGCGCGGCGGCGGCGAGGTCGAGGGGCAGCAGGTGCGGCGTGGCGACGCATGCACCGCAGCGTGGTGAGACCTTGGGGCCGGTCGAGCAGCGACAGCGTGACGTCGAGGGTTTCGGCGCGGGCGAGGACGGTGGCGAACGGGGAGGGGAAGTGGGCGGCGTGTAGCCCGAGTGCCGCCTGGGTGATGGCCTCACGGCCGCCGGCCGGTCGAGGTCACCACGGACAAGGCACCGGTCTACCCGCGGGTCCTCGACCGAACTGACCGCAGCGGTCTGATCATCACGGCGCCCTCCCGGTCTTGGCGCGCCTCGCCGAACGCGCACGCGTTAGAGCCCAACGGGGCATCCGGTCACGACGCGAACCAGTCAAGGCCGACAACTCAACATCAACAAGGTTGCGAGGGTGGCTCCCAGCGTGAAAGATCGAGGTTAGTGACGAGCCTGGGTTCCGATGACGGACAGCAACTGCAATTTTTCGTGGTTCTCACTGCCGGGAATGGCGGTGTAGACGAGCAGTGAATGCGACTGGTTCGGATCGAGTAGCGTCTGGCGGGTTAGCACCAATGCACCGAGTTCGGGGTGGATGAAGTGTTTCACCTCGTTGGGGCGAATGCCGATCTCGTGGTCGTTCCACACCTCCCGGAATTATGAGAGGAGTTCACTCCTTTCTTCGACTACGACGTGGAAATACTTCGGGTGCTGTGTTCCGCGAACGCGATCGAGTCGCTCAACGCCCGCTACCGGCGGGCGGTGCGGGCCCGAGGGTATTTCCCCAGCGACCAGGCCGCGCCTTGAAATGCCTGTATCTTATGACCCGCAGCCTCGACCGGCCGCGCCCGGTGGATCGTCCGTTGGAAGCCCGCGACCGACGCCTTCTCGATCACGTTCGGTGACCGTTGGCCGTCTGCCGAGACCTACTGAGCAAAGTTGCCGGAAACACCGTCTATGGGACGGTCCCCCTCGAAGACGTTCGCTGTTCTCGCGAAGCTCACGGGTAAGGAATGCGGCACCAGGGGCAAGGGTCGCTGTGCAGACGACAGTGTGATTCCGCACCGGTGCGGCTACGACGAACCACCCTGGTCGTGGTGACTGCCTGATTGGTTCACGCGCTCTTGTGCCCGCGAAGATCGGAAAAGGACTACAACCGGTGCACCCCACGAGATCTGAAAAAGGCTTTTACTGACGTTGAACTTGTGAGGTGAGCGGCTTTGGAGGTTCGAGTCGTAGTCCGGTTCCGGATCGAGACCCATGACAGGCCGGATCGACTCCATCCCCCGAGACCCTCACCGCACCCGACTGGGAGAATCCTCTCAGTCGGGTTCCGCGCAATCTTGCTCATCGGCTTTCTGCCGGCCAGGCTGTGGATTTCGTTTCGAGGTACTGGTCGAAGCCGACTTGTCCTTTGTGCCGTCCTATGCCGCTGGCCTTGTAGCCGCCGAAGGGCATGTCCGGGCCGGACGCCGAGCCGCCGTTGACGTGGACGGTGCCTGTCCGGAGGCGGCGGGTCACCGCCAGCGCCCGTTCCAGCGATCCTGACATCACTGTGCCGGACAGGCCGTAGGAGCTGTCGTTGGCGATCCTGATGGCGTCTTCGTCGTCGTCGAACGGGATCACCGCCAGGACGGGTCCGAAGATTTCTTCCTGGGCGATTGTCATCGAGTTATCGACGTCGACGAATAGTGTCGGTCTGACAAAGTACCCCTTGTCGAGTCCTTCGGGCCGGCCGGTGCCGCCGACGACGAGGCTGGCTCCTTCGTCGAGGCCCTTGCGGATGTAGCCGAGTACGCGTTCGCGTTGCTTCGCCGAGATGACCGGGCCGGTGACGGTGTCCGGTTGCTGAGGGTCGCCGACCTTGACGTCGGCGTACATGGCCTCGAGCAGATCGACGCCTTCGTCGTAGCGGGAGCGGGGGAGCAGCATCCGGGTCGGGATGGCGCAGCCCTGGCCGGCGTGGATGCACGCCGCGATGCCCATTCTCGTGGCCGTCTGCAGGTCGGCGTCGTCGAGCACGATCGTGGCCGACTTGCCACCCAGCTCGAGGAACAGTCGCTTGAGGGTGGCCGCGCCCTTCTCCATGATTCGTTTGCCGACGGCCGTCGACCCGGTGAAGGCGATCATGTCGACTTTGGGGGAGAGGGTCAGCTCCTCGCCGACGAGGTGGTCCGACGACGTGACGATGTTGACAACCCCAGGAGGGAAGTCGGTGTGCTCGGTGATGAGGCGCCCGAGGCGGGTGGCGTGGAACGGAGTGTCCGGCGCCGGCTTGAGTACGACGGTGTTGCCGGTGGCGAGGGCCTGGCCGAGTCCGTGCAGTGTGATCTGGAGCGGGTAGTTCCACGGCACGATGACGCCGACGACGCCGATCGGCTCGCGCCAGATCCTGCGCGACGTCAGCCTTCCGCTTCGCGGGTCGACCTTGTCGCCGACGTCAGTCTCCCATGGGTACTCGTCGATGAGCTTGGCCGGGTGGCGCAGCGCGCCGGCGAGCGGCGCGTCGAGCTGCTCGCCGATGGTGGTCGCCCGAGGGCAGCCGACCTCCGCGATCAGCTCCTCGCGGAACTGTTCGCGTTCCGCCTCCAGCGCCTCCTGCAGCTGGGAGAGGCAGTGCTTGCGGAAGGCATGGTTCGTGGACCAGCCGGTCTCGTCGAACGCCCGGCGGGCAGCGTCGACGGCGCGGTGCATGTCGACGGCGGACGCATTGGCGACCTGGCCGAGTACCTCCTCGGTCGCCGGGTTGACGTTGTCGAAGGTTCTGCCCGTGGCGGCCTCGACGAGCTTCCCGTCGACGAGCATTCTCGACTCGAACTGAGGCGTGTCAGCCACTGCGCCTCGCTCCTTCCGTCCAGCGGGCAGCAAGGTCGGGACGGCGTTCCAGAGGTAGCCGACCTCGCCGTCGGTCTCCGTCACGGGTCGCTCCTCTCAACCGAATAGCACGGGGATCGCTGTCGGGCCGCGGTGGTACATGCCGATGATGCGGGGTGGTTCGGCGTCGGTATCGAGTCGAAGGTTCGGCAGCCTGTCGAGCAGGGCGCCGATGCCCGTGTACATCTCGGCTCGAGCGACGTGCATCCCCAGACACACGTGGGGTCCCCCGCCGAATCCGAGCGCGGGCTTGGGAGGGCGGGTCACCTCGAAGGTGTCAGGCCGTTCCCAGCGGCTGGGATCCCGGCCGCCGGCACCGAGTGCGAGGTGCAGCACCGCGCCTTTGGGAAGGTGTGTGCCGTGGAACTCGATGTCTCTGGTCAGGAACCGGGAGAACATGGGATTAGTGGGTGTCCACCGCAACGATTCGTCGATCGCGTTGCGTAGGAGCTGCCGGTCGGTGCGCACCGCGTCGAGAAGTTCTGGGCGCTGCAACAACGTGGTCAGGACGATACCCATCTGTCGCCACGTCGTGCCCGATCCCGCCATGAGCAGCAACACCGCGAACGAATAGATCTCCGCGTCTGACAGCCGATGAGCGTTCCCATTGTCGTCCTGCACCTCGGCGTCGACGAGGACGCTGATGAGGTCGTCCTCGCGAGCCGCTCGGCGGGCCGCGACGATCGGCGCCAGCAACGGGACGAGCTCGGCTGGTTTGCCCAGTTCCTCTCGGATCGCGACGGCCTGCTCAACCGCGACCCCGAAGCTGCCCGTGATCGTCAGTACCGGGACGGCCGCGGAGAAGTCGACGTTCAGGTCCGCGTAGCCGTCGTCGACGAACCAGTCGATCAGCGCGTGCACCGTCGTCTCGATCCACCGTTCGGTCCACCAGCGCATCCGCGGTGGCACGAACGAGGACTGCACCAGCCTCCGGTAACGGCGGTGCTGGGCGCCGGCCATGGAGAAGATGCTGTTCAGCGGAGCGAGCTGCCCGTCCTCGAGGTCGACCGCTACCGGCGAGGAAGCGAAGACCTCCTGGTTCCGCAACGCCTCGTCGCAGGCCGCGAACGTGAACGCGGTGAAGTGCGGCCGGTCCTCGAACGGCAGTCCCTGGAACATCACCGGGCCGTGGCAACCGGTCAACTCGTGCAAGGTGCCGGGATGCACCGCTGCCTGTTTCCGAAGCTCGTGCCACCTCGGGTACGGATCGTCGGTGTAGTCCGTGACCGCCCCGACATTCGCCTCGTTACGGAGGTCGAAGACCTCGCGTAGACGCGCGCGGTCGAGTAGTCCGATGCTGTCCGGTCTGGTCATTTTGCCACGTATCCTCCGTCGACGGGCAGCAGCACGCCCGTGATGTTCGAGGCTCGATCTGAGACCAGGTACACCGCCGCCTCGGCGCAGTCCTCCGCCGTGATCGGGCGTCCCAGCGGATGGATCGACCCGACGTGCTCGGCGTACTGCTCGAGGGCGTCGGGTGGGATCCGTGTCCCGCCTGCCGCGGTGAAGTTGGTGGTGTACGGCATGCCGGAGGGGCAGATCGCGTTGACCCGGATACCGAAGGGTGCGCATTCGGCGGCGACGCCGCGGGTCAGCTGGTGGACGCCACCCTTTGTCGCTCCGTAGACCACGTCGCCCAGGCCGATCAGACCGGCGACCGAACCCGTGTTGAGAATGACACCGCCGTCGCCCTGCTTCTTGAACTGCGCCACCGCGTGCTTGCAGCCGAGGAACACCCCGCGCAGATTGACGGAGGTCAGGCGCTCGAAGTCCTCGACCGTGTGGTCCTCGATCGCCCTGCCGCGCTGCGGCGCCGGAATACCGGCGTTGTTGAACATGACGTCGAGCTGGCCGAACTGCTCGGTGGCGGTGGCGACGGCGTCGGCGACGTCCTGCTCGGACGCCACGTCGCACTCCTGGGCGATGGCGACGCCGCCAGCAGCCTCTACCTGGCGCACGGTCTCCTTCGCCCACTGGAGTCGAAGGTCGGCGCAGACGACCAGTGCGCCCTCCTCGGCGAACCGCAGGGCCGAGGCGCGACCGACGCCCGACCCGGCGCCGGTGATCACCGCGCTTTTCCTCTCGAGTAACACCGTCACACTCCATCGTTTAACGCGAGCTGGATCGCGCTGGTTGGGCACGCCTCCGCCGCAACGCGAATCGCGTTGATCGGATCGGCGGCCGAATCCGTCACGACGGCCTTGGCGTCCTCGTCATGGTCGAACGTGCCGGCCGCATAAACGAGACAGATACCGCTACCCATGCATCGCTCCCGATCGACCGTTATCGTCCAGGTGTCGTCCACCTCGAACCTCCATGGCAGGGCCGGATGGACTCTATCCCCCGAGACCCTAACCGCGCCCGACTGGGAGAATCATCCCAGTCTGGCTCCGCGCAATCTTTGCGCATTCGGTCAATTCTTTGATGTGACTTTGCGCTGTTACAGGATGGCCTTGCTGGCTTTGAGCTCGCCGATTTCGTCCCAGGTGAGGCCGAGTTCGAGGAGCACGGTCTCGGTGTGTTCGCCGTGTTCGGGGGCGCGGGTCGGTTGGTTTGGCTGCTGGTCGAACTGCACCGGCGCGGTGACCAGCGGGAGGGAGTGGCCGTTGCCGACGTCGACGTGGGCGAGGTAGCCGTTGGCCTGGACCTGAGGGTCGCCGTCGAGCTCGTGGGGCGACTGGCTCAGCGCCCACTCTCCGTCGAACTCGGACAGCACGTGCCGCCACTCGTCGTAGGTGCGCTGGGCGAAGACGCCGTCGAGCCATTCGACGCACGCCTGGGCGTTGCGGCGGCGGGCGTCGATGTCGAGGAAGCGGGGGTCGCTCGCCATGTCGGGCTGGCCGAGGGCGTGGCACAGGTGGGGCCAGTAGCGGTCGGGCGCGAGCATCTGCAAGATGATCACGCGGCCGTCGGCGGTGCGGTACGGAAGCATCAACGGATTCGAGGTCTCGTACCGGCCACGGGCGCGCGCGGGCGCCGTCGGGCCGTTGATGACGGAGTTCATGACGTCCATCTGGACCTGCCACATGCCGGACGCGAGGAGCGAGGCGTCGATCACCGATGGCTCGCCGGTCGCCGAACGGCGGTACAGTGCGGTGCTGACGGCGCCGGCGATGACCAGCCCGCCGACCACGTCACCGAACGCCGGCCGGGGCATCGCCGGCCAGGGGGCGTCGGGCGCGGTGAAGATCTGCTGCATGCCGCTGCGGGCCCAGTAGGCGCCCGCGTCGTAGCCGCCCCGGCCGGCGTCGGGCCCTCGGGCGCCGAACGCGGTGCCCCGTACGTAGATCACCGCGGGGTTGTCGGCCCGTACGTGGGCGACGTCGAGCTTCAGTCGGGCGAGGGTGTCGGCCCGCAGGTTGGTCACGAACACGTCGCTTGCGGCGACGAGCTGGGACAGCAGCCGCCGGCCCTCCGGGTGCTTGATGTCCACCCCGACGGAGCGCTTGCCTCGGTTCGTGGCCTGGAAGTGCACGTCCACGCCGTTCCACAGCTTGTGCATGCCGGCGGTGACCAGGCCCCGGTATGGGTCACCGGTCTCGGGGTGTTCGATCTTGATGACCTCGGCGCCCCATTCGGCGAGCACGGCCCCCGACATCGGGACGAACACGTGCGAGGCGACCTCGAGCACCCGCACCCCGGCGAGCGGGGCCGCGCTCACGTCGTGCTGGTCGGCTGGTGCGAGTGGGCGAACTGTCCCACTGTGGCTGTGTGCCAGTCCCGAGTGCCTCGGGAGACGATCGAGATGTCGTGGCCCGCGACTTCCTGCCGCAACGCTCCGGTCGTGCACTGCTCGCGCGGGCGGATGGCGAACGGATCGAACGAGAAAACCCGCATTGCATTCAGGTGGGTGATTTTGTCGACCTGTATGTCGGTCAGCCCGGCCACTGCCTCGGCCACGACCTCGGGGGACCGCGGCCAGGTGCTGTCGGAGTGCGGGTAGTCGCACTCCCAGGTCACCATGTCCTCGTTGATCCAGTTGAGGTTGGCCAGGCCGAAGTCGTCGACGATGAAGCAGGTGACGACGTGGTCGCGGAAAATCTCGCTGGGCAGCCGGCCACCGAGGTCGGGGCGGGTCCAGGCCTTGTGTTGCTTGTAGGTGTAGTCCGCCCGTTCGAGGAAGTACGGGATCCAGCCGATGCCGCCCTCAGACAGGGCCACCTTCAGGTTCTTGAACTTCTGGAAGATCGGTGACCACACGAGGTCGGTCGCCGTCGGGAAGGTCTTGATGGCCGCGCAGGTGATCTCGACGTTCATCGGGGCGTCGGGCGCGGTGACCACGCCGATCGCGCCCGACCCGATGTGGACGCACACGACGGTCTCGGTCTCCTGGCACGCCGCCCAGAACGGGTCCCAGTGGTCGCTGTGCAGCGACGGCAGCCCGAGAGCGTAGGGGTTCATCGAGAAGCTGACCGCGTGGGCGCCCTTGGCCGCGTTCCGGTGGATCTCCTTCGCCATCAGCTGCGGATCCCAGATGGGCGGGATCGAACAGGGGATGAACCGCTCGGGGTAGGAGGCGCACCAGCCGTCGATGTGCCAGTCGTTGTAGGCCTTCAGGACGGCGAGGGCCAGGTCGGGATCCTGGTCGACGCGGCTCGCGAAGAACTGGCCGCAGAACCGGGCCATCGACGGGAAGTTCAGCGAGGCGAGCACGCCGTTGGCGCTCATGTCCTTGACGCGCTCGTGGACGTCGTAGCAGCCCCGTCGCAGCTCCTCGAGCCGCGTCGGCTCCAGGCCGTACTCCTCGGGTGGGCGGCCGGCCACCGCGTTCAGCCCAGAACTGCGAGCCTCGCCTTCACCGAACACCCACTTGTCGCTCACCTCGTCCGAGACGAGCCGAGGCGCCCGGTCGGCGTACTTGGCCGGGATGAAGCCGTCGAACATGTCAGGTGGCTCGATCACATGGTCGTCCACGCTGATCAGGATTAAGTCGTCCTTGTTCACGCTGCCTCCGCTACGCCGCCGCCACGATGACCCTCGACGTCCACATGCCAGACGGCTCGATGGTCCGCATCGGCAGTCAGCTCCGGTGCGGGCGCCATCCTTGCCCGTCTGGGTCCGCCGACGGTCTCCTGTCGGCTCATCATCGACGGCCGGGCCTTGGCCGTCTTTGCGCGTCCGGTCAAGTGCTTGCCCATTTCGGCCAGGCCGTAGTGGGTAGGCCGTAAGCGGGTGGCGTCGAGCGTTGCGCGCGCCCACGTCGACGTCGGTGTGCTGTCTGGAGCCGGTTCGCTGCCTGAACGAGTTCAGCCGGCGCGGACGCGCTGGCGGTAGCCGGTGGGCGTCTCCCCGGTGTACTGGCCGAACGCGCGGGTGAAGGCGCTCACGCTCTGGAAGCCGACAGCGAGCGCGACGGTGATGACGTTCTGGTTCTGGCCGTCCTGAGCGAGCAGAGCCATGGCCTTCAGCAGCCGGCTTTCCAGGAGGTACCGACGCCAGGACATGCCGGTCGCGGCGAGGAACGCTCGGCGCAACGACCGCTCCGAGACTCCCACAGCGGCGCACAGCTGGGGTAAGGACACGTCGGTCAGGTGCTCGGTGGTGTACTTCATGGCCGCGGCCACGAGCGGGTCGCCGGTGGTCGGCAGGCACAGCGGGGTCTCGTGGTCGAGCCATTCGACGACGAGGTAGGCGAGGGCTTCGAAGATGGCGTCAGCCATCGGGTCGTTCGACGTCCGGGCGATCGGCCACCGCTTCGCGTAGTGGATCATCTCCCGGATCACCGGTGCGGCGGCGAGGATGCGGACCCGGTCGCCCGCCGGTATGCCCATCACCGGGTCGAAGAAGACCGAGACGGCCTTGACGTGCGTCCACGTGCTGCAGTGGACGATCCCGGCGGGGATCCACACGGCCTGCTGGGGCGGGAGAAGGTAGCGCGCCGTCATTGTCTCGACCTCGGCGACGCCCTCGAACGCGTACTCCAGCTGATGCAGGTCGTGCGAGTGCCAGCCGGTGATCACCTCGTCCCCGACCTCCAGGGCGTAGGTGCCAGCTCGGACCACCGCGGGGTCGGCACCCTCGCGCCGGAAGTTGGCCGAAATAGGCAAGATTCGGGTTCCATTTGCAGGGACAGCCATGGACGGACCCTAGTGCAGCGGTGGGAACGGACACCGGTGTGGCCGGAATGGGCAAACACTTGACCGAACCTGCAAAGACGGCCACGGTTCGACCCGTCGATGATGAGCCGACAGGGCACCGCCGAACCCGGTTCGCGGGCAGAGCGCCCGCAGGTCCACGACGAGATCGACTCCGTCAGCCACCTCGGTGGGTCACGTGAGCGTGAGGACTCGCTCGGCCTGTGCTGTTCATCCGCACCGGACGATGTGGACGCGGCAGCGCGGTGACGTGGTGCCTACGTGCAGGCAGACCGTGATCCGCTGCCAATCCATCGGAGATCACTGATCAATGACGCTGAGGAAGGTGACGATGTCGGGCCGTTCCGGTCGCCGAACCCGAGGGGCCAGGTCGTGACAGCGGCTGGGCGACTGACCGAGACGACGCCCGCGCGGGAAAGCGCGCGCGTTACTCCTCGGCTGCGGACCGCGGGCGAGCGAGGCACCCGTCTGGCATGCGGTACCTGCACCATCCTGGTCGATCATTCGCGTCCGTCTCCGGAGAGCAGCGTGCGTTGACGGACATCGCGGGCACCGAGCGCGCAGCGATCCAGCAGCTGCTCGACAAGCAGGCCATCCGTGAGGCGATCATGCGGTACTGCCGCGGCGTGGACCGCGCTGATCCGGACCTCATCAGTTCCGCCTACCACCCCGACGCGGTCGACGACCACGGCCGCCAGCGCTACACGGGCGCGACTGTCGGCCGAGGCATCGCCGACCTCGCCCGCTCGTGGAAGGTCTCGGCGCATCACGTCACGAACCAGCTCATCACCCTGCACGGCGACGAGACCGCGGGTTGCGAGACGTACTTCATGGCGTGGCAGAGCATGGAGACGGACGGCGAGGAACGCCTCCTACTCGCGCTCGGGCGCTACGTCGATCGTTTCGAACGCCGTGACGGCGAGTGGAAGATCGCGAATCGGCTAGTGATCGTGGAGCTCACATATATCGCCCCGGCGGGAGGTCCGCCGCCGCCGCTTCTCGGTCTCGGCTCCCGGGACCGGAATGACCCCTCGTATGCGGAACTCGAGTACTGACGCGAGCCGGGCGGCGGCTGCTCGCCCGCCGCGATCCGATTCAGCCGAGTCGGACGAACGCCAGCAGCCGATCGGCCGGCACTCGCCACACCAGGCAGGGATTTCCTTACCGAGTCCTCCAGTCGTAGAAGGGGTACCAGCCATGTTGCTTGGCCGCGCGCTGATCGGTGACACGTCGTGTTTCGGGGAGGTGGTGGATGACCGGTTCCACCTCCTGGTGGGCGATGTGTTCGGTGAGTACCGCCGAAGTGGGCAGTCGTTACCGTTGGTGGATGTCGTGCTCGGTGCGCCGCTGGCCGGTGTCCGGCTGATTGCTGTTATGGGCGGTTTCCTGGAACCGGGCACGTCACGCCCATCGGGGGCCGAGCCGATGTGGGTGCCGAAGGCGTGCAACTTCGTCAGCGGTGACGGAGCTGAGATCCGGGTGCCCTCGGCGCTGCGCGGGCCAGTGAATGTGGAGGCGGAGCTGGCCGTCGTCGTCGGTCGCCCGCTGAGCGGCGCGTCACCGGCCGAGGCGGCCGGGGCCATCTTCGGCTGGAGCGTTTTCAACGACGTGACCGCCGCCGAGTACGTGGTGCCCGGCCTCTGGGCGACGGCCAAGTCGATCGATGGCTTCGCCTCGTGGGGTCCGTGGATCCGGCGGGACCTCACCGAGGAACGGGTCCTTCAGGGCCTCGCTATCACCGGGACCGTCAACGGCGTGAAGGTCCAGTCAGGCAACACCCGCCACTACAGGTTCGCTCCGAGCGAGATGTTGAGCCATGTCAGCCACCGGGTCAGCCTCTTTCCCGGTGACGTGGTGACCCTGGGCACGCCACTGCCGCCTCCGGTGGCCGCGGTCGGCGACCAGATCGTGTGCGAGGTGGAAGAGGTCGGCGTGTTGAACAACCACCTGGTCGCCGAGGGATGAGCGGGACCGGGTCCGAGGAGGACGGAACGTGACGGCGGATCGAACGGTGGGCGTGTCACCCGAGCTGCAGCGCCGGCTGTACGAGCTGATGACGCTGATGAAGGCGGCTGACGACCGGTTGAGTAAGGGGATCGCGTCGGGTGAGCTGCAGTGCGTGTACTGGCCGCCTCGTGGCCAGGAGGCGATCGCCGCTGCAATGGGGGTATGCCTTCGGCGGGACGACCAGTTGGTCACGAACTACCGGGGGTTGCATGATTTGATCGGCAAAGGCGTGCCGCTGGTGGAGATCTACGGCGAGATGCTCGGTCGACAGACGGGGTCGAGCCGGGGCAAGGGCGGCACGATGCACATTGCCAGCCCGGAATGCGGCGTGATGCTGTCGACCGGGATCGTGGGAGCGGGGCCGCCGGTCGCGGTGGGGTTGGCCATGGCCGCCCAGCGCAAGGGCCTCGACCGGGTGACCGTCGCGAGTTTCGGCGACGGGGCCACGAACACCGGCTCGTTTCACGAGGCGGCGAACATGGCGGCGCTGTGGGATCTGCCGCTGGTGCTGCTCTGCCAGAACAACCTGTACGCCGAGATGACGCCGACCGAGCACACGATGAAGATCTCCCAGGTCGCGCATCGGGCGAGCGGGTACGGCATGCCAGGTGTCCGCGTCGACGGCAACGATCCGCTCGCCGTCGTCGCCGCGTTGACCGAGGCGGTGGACCGAGCGAGGAGCGGGGACGGCCCGACGCTGCTGGAGTGCGTGACGTTCCGGTTCCGCGGCCACTACTTCGGCGACCCGATGGCGTACATCCCGACTGAGCAGTTGGCCGCCGCGTTGGAGGCCGACCCGATCCCGCGGTTCCGGTCGCGGCTGTGTCTGGCCGGGATCTGTAGTGAGCCCGACCTCGACGAGATCGACGCGGCGGCGGCCACGGCGGTCGAGGAAGCACTGACTGTCGTCCTGACGGCGCCGGGCGCACTGGTCGACGAGCTGGATCGCGATGTGTACGCCGACCCACGCAACTGCCCCGCCTAGGCCTGCATATCCCGCCTGGCGTCGCTGGGAGAGCGCCTCGCAGACCGCGCCGGGTTCACCATGATCGCACACTTGATTGGCTCAACGGACCCGCATAGAGGTGGACGTGGACGAGCGACGAATGACGATGCGCGAGGCGTTGAACCTCGCGTTGGACCAGGCGCTGGCGCGCGACGAACGCGTCTTCCTGCTGGGGGAGGACATCGCCGACCCCGGCGCCAGCGGGCCGACCAAGGGGCTGTCGACCAAGTACGGCACTGAGCGGGTGCTCGACACGCCGATCTCCGAGTCGGCGATCGTGGGCGCGGCGATTGGCGCCGCGATGGAGGGGTTCCGTCCGGTCGCCGAGATCATGATTATGGACTTTATCGGCATCGCCGCCGACCAGATCGTCAACAACGCGGCGAAGCTGCGGTTCATGACAGGGGGGCGGACGAGCGCACCCATTACCGTCCGGACGCAGGTCTACGGCGGGATAGGGACCGGGGCGACGCACTCACAGTCGCTGGAAGCGTGGTTCATGCACGTCCCGGGCCTCAAGGTGGTCGTGCCCTCGACGCCGCGGGACGGCAAAGGACTGCTCACGTCGGCGATCTTCGACGACGACCCGTGCATCTTCGTGGAGACGATCCGGCTGGGGGCCCAGCGCGGGATGGTGCCGGTCGACCCTGGCTTCTCGGTCCCGCTCGGCCAGGCGGACGTGAAGCGACCGGGCAGCGACGTCACGTTGATCAGCTACGGCCGCGGGGTGGTGGAGGCGCTCGGCGCGGCGATCCAGCTCGAGGCCGACGGCGTCAGCGCCGAGGTGCTCGACCTGCGCACCCTCGTCCCGCTCGACGTGGCGGCGATGGTCGAGTCCGTGGGCCGCACGACGCGGGCGGTCGTCGTGCACGACGCGGTGCAGTTCGCCGGGCCGGGGGCGGAGATCGCCGCGATCCTGCAGCGGGAGCTGTTCGGCCGGCTTTCGGCACCGGTGGAGCGGGTGGGTGCCCGGTTCGTGCCGAATCCGGCGCCGCCGGCGCTGGAGTCACAGGTGTATCCGAGTGCCAAGCGCATTGTCGCGGCCGTTCGGCGGACGCTCGGGTTGGAATCGGCTAAGACGGGTGCACATGGCTGAGTTCACCATTCGTATTCCACGGGTGTCGGTCGCGATCTCGGAGGCGGAACTCATCGACCTGCTCGTGGCCGAGGGAGCGCACGTCCAGGAAGGCGAACCGCTGTTCATCATCGCCACCGACAAGGCCGAGACCGAGGTCGAAGCCGGCGCGTCCGGCACGGTGCACTGGACCGGCACCCTCGAGACGGTCTACGAGATCGGTGCCGAAATCGGGGAGATCCGCCCGGCGGGCTGAGGCCGGCCCGGGAAGCCCCGCCCGAAAATTCCCGCACGGAAGGAGGTAGACGTCGATGGCTCTCGCTGACTACCGCCGGCCCGTCGCCGCCGGTCATGTCCCGTTCGCGATGCGCGACCTTTTACATGTACCTCGCGAGCGTTACTACGACCGAGGGTTCTACGAGCTCGAAAAGGAGTACCTGTGGCCGCGCGTCTGGCAGATGGCGTGCCGCCTCGAAGAGATCCCCCAACCCGGGGACTTCGTCGAGTACGAGATCTGCGACCAGTCGATTCTGGTGGTGCGCCAGCCTGACCGGTCGATCAAGGCGTTCCACAACACCTGCCGTCATCGGGCCACCCAGCTGTGCAAGGGCTCCGGACGGCTCGGTGGCGGGCAGATCGTCTGCCCGTTCCACGGGTGGCGCTGGAACCTCGACGGCAGCAACTCGTTCGTGTACGGCGCCGAGGGGTTCACGCCGGAGAGCCTGCGCCCCGACGACATCCGGCTGCAGGAGTGCAAGGTCGACACCTGGGGCGCCTGCGTCTGGGTCAACATGGACCCGGACGCCCGCCCGTTACGGGAGGCGCTGGCGCCGGCAGCGGGGCTGCTGGACGACGTCTGCGTCGAGAACATGCGGGTGTGGTGGTGGAAGGAAACCGTCCTCAACGCGAACTGGAAGATTGCCCAGGAAGCGTTCCACGAGGGTTACCACGTGATGGGAACCCACCCGCAGCTCACCTTCGGGCTGGGTGACGACTACCCGGTCGGGAATGTCGAGTACACCGCGTTCGAGAACGGCCACGGCCGTTTCCGGGGCCGGTTCGACCCGGCCGCGGGCGGCGTCTCCCAGGGGCGGGGCAGCGAGGCGTTCCTGGAACGGTCACGGATCCTGTGGGAAGGCCAGGACGCGATGACCCTCGAACGGGACCTGCATGTCTTCCGGGGAATGAAGAACCGGGTCCCACCCGGCGAGGACTTCCCGACCGCGGCAATCAAGGCGTTGTTCGACTACGCCGAAGGCGCCGGCATCCCGCTGCGCCCCACGCCGGAAGGCATGCGGCTGTGGGGCGGCGAGGTGTTCATGTTCCCGAATTTCATCATGATTCCCCAGTTCGGCAACGCGCTTTCCTATCGGGTCCGCCCCTACAACGACGACCCCGAGTGGTGCCGCTTCGAAGTGTGGTCGCTGACCATGTACCCCGAGGGCGACGAGCCTGGCCGCGCGAAGCTGAAGGGTCGCTTCGCCTCCGACGACGACGAGAACTGGGGCCAGATCCCGCGCCAGGACTTCGGCAACATCGCGGGCCAGCAACGCGGCCTCCATTCGCGTAGCTACCGCGAACACCGCCTCGCCACGGAGTGGGAACAGCTCATCAGCAACATGCACACCGAACTCGACCGGTACCTCGCCGGCTGAGGCACCCCACCGAAGGCACCCCACCTGAGCGACCCCACCGAAGCCATCCACTCCATGGAGGGGGCACCGTGTCGAATTCGGACGCCAGCTACAACCACGTCACTGACATCGTCGTCGTGGGATCGGGCGGCGGCCTGTGCGGCGCCGCGACCGCGGCGGCCAGCGGGCTGGAGACGCTTCTCATCGAGAAGCAGCCAATGCTCGGCGGCTCGACGGCGATGTCGGGGGGCGTCCTGTGGCTGCCGAACAACCCGCTCATGCAGGCCGAAGGGGTTCCCGACTCCCTCGAGGACGCGCTGGCGTACTTCGACTCCGTGGTCGGGGACGTCGGCCCGGCGTCGTCGAAGGAACGCCGGGTCGCCTACGTCACCGAAGGCAACACCATGGTCCACTTCCTCCAGGACCTGGGCATGCGGTTCGAACGGTGCGAGGGCTACAGCGACTACTACGCCGACGTGACGGACGTCCATGGCGGCAAGGCCCGCGGGCGCTCGATCGAACCCGCGGTGACCGATGGTAATCAGCTCGGACCGTGGTTCGACAAGCTGATGCCGGGGATGACGATCGCGCTCGGGATCGTCGTCATGACCCGCGAGGCGTCCGCGCTGCAAATGGTCAAGCGGCGACCGAAAGCCATGCGTTCGGCCGTGCGCGTCGGGGTGCGGACGGCCGTCGGCCGGCTGCGGCGCCAGACCCGGCTGGCCAACGGCGGGGCACTGGTGGCCCAGACCCTGAAGGTCGCGCTCGCCGCCGGGGCATCGGTCTGGACGAACACCGGGTTGGTCGACCTGATCGTGGAGGACGGCCGGGTGGTCGGCGTCGTCGCCGACCGGGACGGACAGACCATCCGTATCCGCGTCCGCCACGCCGTGCTGCTGAGCTCGGGCGGCTTCGGCCGCAACGCCGAGATGCGCAAGCGGTACTCGAGACAGCCGAACGACGGCGCATGGACGATCGCCAATCCGGGGGACACCGGCGAGGCGATCGAAGCCGCCATGGGGGCCGGCGCCGCCGTCGACTTCATGGACGAGGCGTTGTGGATCCCAGCCTCAGTCCAACCGAACGGCCGTCCGAGCATGCACAACGGCGAGCGGTGCAAGCCAGGTTCGATCATTGTCGACCGAACCGGCCGCCGGTACTTCAACGAGGCGGTCTCGTACATGGAGGCCGGCCGGCAGATGTACGCACGCAACGTCGACGGCGACGCCATCCCCAGCTGGCTCGTCATGGACTCCCGCCACCGTGGCCGCTACCTGTTCGCCTTCCGCCCCGACACCCCCGAGGAATGGTTCACCAGCGGCTACATGAAGAAAGCCGGCACACTGGAGGAACTCGCCCAGGCGTGCGGCATCGACCCCGCCGGGCTGGCAGCCACGGTGGCACGGTTCAACACGTTCGCGAAGCAGGGCACCGACCCCGACTTCCACCGCGGCGAAGGCGCCCACGAGCGGTACCAGGGCGACTACGCCCACAAGCCCAACGCGTCGCTGGGACCTGTCGAGAAACCGCCGTTCTACGCGGTCGAGCTCTATCCGGGCGACGTCGGCACCAGCGGCGGCCTCCTGTGCGACGAGCACGCCCGGGTACTCGACACAAACCACGACCCGATCCCCGGCCTCTACGCCGCCGGGAACTGCACCGCGTCGGTCATGGGCCGCACCTACCTCGGCGCGGGCGCCAGCATCGGCAACAGTTTCGTGTTCTCCTACATCGGCATGAAACACGCCGCGCTCGTCGCCTCCGGGGACCGAGTGGTGACATGACCGAACAGCAGGGCGGCCGCCGGGGGCCGGTAGTGCACATCGACCCCATCGGCGCCGAACTCGAGCTCGAGCCCGGAGAGACGATCATCGAGGCCGCGTGGCGTCTCGGGTACCACTGGCCCACCGTGTGTTACGGCCAGGCGACGTGCACGGTGTGCCACGTCGAGGTACTTCGTGGCGCCGAGCACCTGACGCCCGCCGACGAGGAGGAACAGGACGCCCTCGAACACAGGCTTCCCGGCGCGCACCGTCGTGATCTCACCCGGCTTCGGCTCGCCTGCCGGGCGCGCGCAACGGGCGACGTCGCAGTGCGCAAGAACGGCGTACGCCCCGGCCAGGCTCTGCCGGCCAGCCAGTCCGTTCGCGTCGTCGACGAGCCAAGGAACTGAGCCATGGACAGCAGCGTCTGGACCGGCGGGACCGATGTCCCCAGCTCCATGCAGGTCGTCGCTTGCCCCATGAACGCGGCCACGGTGGGCGCGTCGAAGTAACCGGGGATCTGTGGCATCCACATCGGGGTGAGACCCGCGTGCTCGGCCGCCTGGGCATCGACAATAAACCCGACGCCTGTTCCTTGCGTAGCAGGTCCTTGTTTGGGCCGGTCACGAGACCCATTCGCGTCCATTATCCCCACAGATCACGGGCGCGATCGAAAATCGCGGACGGAAAGCCTGTCGCAGGCGCGCCGGTGTGCTGCCGGAGCCCGGGACTCGGCGTCCCACGTACCCGTTGGACACCACTGACGCCCCCGTCCCGGACTTTGGCCGCTATGGGCAAGGACTTGACCGAATACGAAAAGACGGCCACGGTTCGGCCGTCGATGATGAGCTGAGAAGGGCACCGTTGTTGAACCTGGGAGGTCAAGGATGACGGCAGCACCAGAGCTGATTATTGATTCGGACAGCCATATCACGGAGCCGCCGGACGTGTGGACTGCTCGGGTTCCGGCGAAGTACCGGCAGGACGTGCCGCACGTTGTGCGGCAGGGCACGGCGGACACGTGGGTGCTCAACGGCGAGCGGTTGGCGCCGGTGGGGGTGACGGCTCCGGCTGGCTGGCCGACGTTCCCGCCCGAGTACCCGCAGACCTACGAGGACTGCCATCCCGGGGCGTACCAGGCCGACGCTCGGCTGCGGTACATGGACGGCGCGGGTATCTGGGCGCAGGTGCTCTACCCGAACGTCGGTGGCTTCGGCAGTGAGAACTTCCTGAAGCTGAAGGACGACGTGCTGAAGTTGCTGTGCGTGACGGCGTACAACGACTTCCTCCTGGAGTGGTCCTCGGTCGATCTGCGCCGGTTGCTGCCGGTGGTGGCCACGCCGTTCTGGGACATCGAGGCGACCGTGCGGGAGATCGAGCGGTGTGTCCCGCTCGGGGCACGAGGAATCCTGTTCACGGGTGAGCCGCAGCGCTACGGGCTACCTGTGCTCGGGTCGCCGCACTGGAACCCGCTGTGGGAGGTCGCCCGGGCGGCCGACCTGCCGATCCATTTCCACATCGGCAGCGCGGGGGACACGTTGGAGCTGTCGACCCCGGAGCGCTACGCCCAGCACGGGGTGGAAGGGGCGCAGGCGTACTGCGCGGTGAGCCTGTTCATGAAGAACGGCGTCCAGTGTTCGGACCTGATCACCTCGGGTGTGCTGTCCCGCTACCCGGAGCTGAAGTTCGTGTCGGTGGAGAGCGGCATCGGCTGGCTGCCGTTTATGCTCGAGGCGACCGATTACAGCTGGCTCGGGGCGTTCCGGCCAGGCCGGGAGCGCCAACCGGGCGACGTCCTGCCTTCGGAGCTGTTCCGCCAGAGCGTCTACGTCACCTACTGGTTCGAGTCGGTGGCGCCCAAGCACTTCCTCGATCTGTTGCCAGTCGACAGCATCCTGTTCGAGACCGACTTCCCGCACACCACCTGCCTGTTCGAGAACATCCAGGAGACCATCTCCTCCGGACTCGGGCATGTCGAGGCCGGGGTGCGGCGGAAGATCCTCTGGGAGAACGCCACACGGCTGTATCGGATCGAGGAGCCGTCCGCGGCGTGGCGGGCGACGGCGGGAACGTGACCGACGTGTCGATCCGTTGTGGATTGACACCTCTCACTTCCTCTTTCTCAGCCGGCCCGCTCGCTGCGCTGAAATCAACTCGATGGGCCCCGGCCGCAACCAGCGAGGTGGCTTCCGACGTTGGATCATGCGCCCGGTCGAGGACAGCCTTCGCCGGCTGGACACCGACCACATCGACATCTACCAGGTGCACCGCCACGGCTGGGACACCGACCTGAAACGATGACCCGAGCGCCCGTGGGCAGCTCAGCGCCCCAGGTGGTCGAGCCCGGTCCGGCTCGGCGGACCATGCCATCCTGCCACTCGTCTTGGACGACGCGAGGGAGAAACAGTGAGAGTGGTGACTACGGAGGGATTTACGGAGCCTGCTCGTGAGCTTTCCCGGCTGGCCGCCATCGTCGGCGTCGGCGAGTCGGACTACGCCAAGGACTACCGGGCGAGCCGGCAGAAGGAAGCGGCATGCGTCGCCCCCGATGGTTTGTCGCTTGCCACGGTGGCCTTCGAGCGAGCGCTGGCGGATTCCGGGTTGGGCCGTGACGATATCGACGGCATGAATGCCTGCCTCATGTATGGGGGCCCAGCACCGCGAGAGGTGGCGGAGGCGTTGGGGATCCGGCCCCGGTACGCCGTCGCCGAGGGCAACATCATGGACCAAATCATCCCGCCGGCCGTGGTGGCGCTCGCCGAGGGGAGATGCGACACGATCGCCCTCGTCTACGCCGCCGCGCCGAGGGCGTCCCAACGGATGTACGGCGGAGCGACCTACGGCGACGAGGGTGGGACGCCGGTCTCGTACTACTACTTCGCGCCCTGGGGCTGGAGCTCCCAGGCTGCCCACTGGGCGTTCGTCTTCCAGCACTACATGAACACATTCGGCGCTACCGAGGCCGACCTCGGTAGCGTCGCCATGGCATTGCGGCGCCACGCGGGGCGGAATGCGAACGCGATCATGCGGGCGCCGCTCACGATCGACGACTATCTCACGTCTCGCTACATCGTGCGGCCGTTGCACCTTTTCGACATGTGCCTGGTGAACAACGGGGCCGTCTGCCTAATCATGCGCAGGACGGACATGACCGCTGACCTCCCACAGGTCCCCGTCGAGGTAGCCGGCTGGGGCCACGCCAAGGCCGGCCAGGCGAAGATGCACCAACTGGTACGCGAGCGCCTTCGTGCCCATTTCGACGAGGCTGGGCGGCAGGCGTTCGAGATGGCCGGCCTCGCCCGTTCCGACGTGGGTCACTTCCAGGGCTACGACGCATCCAGCATCCACCTCGTGGAGCAGCTCGAGGGCTACGGCTTCACCGAGCCCGGTACCGGCCTGGAGTTCTGCAAGGACGGTCAGATGGACCTCGGCGGCGCCCTGCCGACGAACACGAGCGGCGGCTTGCTGTCCGAGGCGTACATGCACGGGTGGAACCACGTCGTCGAGGCGGTCCGCCAGTTGCGCCACGAGGCGGGTAACCGTCAGGTCGACGACGTGACGACGTCGTTGTTCTCGATGTCGACGACCGAGTCCGCGCACCCGCTCCTGTTCACGCGAGGAGGGTGACCATGCCCGAGCGCAGACCGAACCGGTTCCTCGGGGGTGTCCACGACGAGTTCTGGCAGTTCTGCAACGGGGGCGAGTTGCGGCTGCAACGGTGCGCTGGCTGCGGCACCTTCGCCTGGCCTCCGGTCACGCGGTGCGAGAACTGCGGCGGTGACGAGCTGGAATGGCGACCTGCCGCCGGTACCGGCGAGCTCGTGAGCTGGGCCACCTTCGAGCACCGGTACCACCGGGAGATCCCGCTGCCCTGGGACACGATCCTCGTCGAGCTCGACGAAGGCCCACTCTTCGTCAGCAACCCGCTCGGCTTCACCAGAGACGAGATGACGCCGGCCATGGCCGTCGAAGTCGAGTTCATCGAGTGCGAAGACGACGCCGGCGCCTTCCGCCTCCCGGTCTTCCGCAAGCACGCCCGCCAGTACCGATCCGAAAAATGAGCCGACAGGAGACCGTCGACAGGCCCAGACGGGCGGGTTGGCGCTCGCACCGGAGCTGACTGCCGGTGTGGGCCGCCGAGCCGTCTTACGTGTGGGCGTTGAGGGTCATCGTGGCGGCGGCGATAGAAGAGGCGGCGTGGACAAGGACGACTTAATCCTGATCAGCATCGAGGCAGCCGTTCCACAAGCTGGCCGACGAACCCCAGTCCAGGCCAACGGCTACCTCGCCCAACTCGACGTCAGGAACGGCCCAGCCCTCCCGCTGGTCACCGCATCGGTGCAGTTCGACCAGCAGCCAAGCCGACCGACCCGCGCGCCCGAACACGGCGAACACACCGAGACCGGGCGAGCCGACCGATGATGACGCCGCTGGTCCTCGTGCACGGTGGCGGTTTCGACAGCCGCTGTTGGGACCTGCTAGTGCCCCACCTCACCGCGCCCACGATCGCCGTCGACCTGCCCGGCCGGGGGCGCCGTCCGGGACCACTGCAGTCGGTGACCTTCGCCGACTGCGCGCGCGCCATCACAGCGGACGTCGACGCGGCCGGCTTCGACGAGGTCGTGCTCGTGGGGCACTCGCTCGGTGGCTGCTCGTTGCCGCGGGCCATGGCTCTGCTCCGCGGCCGCGTCCGTCATGCCGTCTTCCTCGCCGCGATGGTGCCAGAAGCCGGGACCGGCACCATGCACGAGCTGCGGCCGGGCGTCCGGGACCACGTCGAGGCGTCTCGGGCCGAGCGGCGGACCACGATGGATCCCGCGCGGGCGAAGCGGTACTTCGGCAACGACCTCGGCGGGGCGCAGTTCGCCTGGTGCCTCGAGCGTCTCGTCCCCGAGGCAGAGGGGCTCACGACCGAACCCGTCGACCTGGCGGGCCTACGCTCACCCATTCCTCGCACCTGGGTGCGCACCATGAGAGACGCCATCCTCCCACCCGAGATGCAGGCGCGGTTCGCCGCCCGCCTCGGTGACTGCCAGATGATCGACCTCGACGCCGGGCACATGTGCATGATCAGCCAGCCGGCCGCGCTGGCGAAGATCCTCCATGGCATCGCCGGCATCTCCGATGGAGCATCGGTGAGATGCGAGGCGTTCTGATGAGCGTCGCGCAACGACATCCACGTGGGCATCTTGTCCGGAGACGACCTGAAGCGAGCCGCGGCGATGGAGGAGTTGCCCATCGACTCGTTGTGGACCGGCGGGCACGTGGCGTCTCGCGACCCTTCCACCGAGGCGATCGGACGCGCGACCCCGATCCGGACCAGTTCCTCAACCGGCACAGCAGACCTCCGACTTTGGTGATTGTGCCGGGACGGGCGTCGGACGTCCACACTCTGAGGCGGTTGGCCGGCCGATAAGGGAAGGCTGGACGCCCCGATCAAGTGGAATAGACATCAGACGTTGGGTCAGATATGCGCGAGACGGCGCCGAGGCACTCAGCGGACGTAGTGCTCGCGGCGAGCGGAATCGAACACATGGGCGTGCTCGGCCTTGTCGACCAAGTGCTGCGCCAGACGTCTGACGGTTATACCTGGGGTTGGACGACGCTCCGCTGGAGATCGATCGCGACGAGGATGGCGAAGCCAGGCAGGAGGCCACCTACTGCCGTGATATTCTCCTATTCGAGACCAATGATCCGGGCCTCTTCCAACTCGGAACCCTCGTGGGCGAGGTGTGGGGTTTGTGGCGGACATCCTGATACCCGATGTCGTCATCGGGGAGGAGATAGGACATGGCTCGCACTCCGTTGTCTATCGGGCGGAGCGGGCCGGTCGCGCCTATGCGGCCAAAGTTCCGGTACGAGCGGTCGCCTACGACGAGCGAACGGCGCGTTCATTTGCTCGGGAAGCAACGGTTCTCGCGTGCATAAGAGCTTGTCTCACATGGGGAGTCGCTTCCAGCAGGTCAGAGCGGCTGCCAGCGTGAGGAATCCGAGGAAGTTGTGACCGCTGGTCTCGTAGCGGATCGTCAGGCGGCGGTAGCCACCGAGCCACGCGATCGTGCGTTCGGTCTTCCAGCGGTGGCGGCCGAGCTTCTCGGAGGTCTCGATGCCGCGCCGCGCGATGCGTGGGTGATCTGTCGTTCGCGTAGGAAGGCACGTAGGTGGTCGTGGTCGTAGGCCTTGTCCGCGCGCAGCGTCACCGGTCTGCGCCGCCTCGGGCCGCGCCGCGAGCGGATCGTCGGGATGCCGGTGACCAGGGGAATCAGCGCCTGGCTGTCGTGGAGGTTCGCGCCCGAGACCGCGACGGCTATGGGCAGGCCGTTCGCGTCGGACAGGACGTGGATCTTCGATCCTTTCTTGCCGCGGTCGACCGGTTCGGACCGGTCAGCGAGCCCCCCTTTTCGCCCGCAGGCTCGCCGCGTCGACGATCCCGGACGACCAGTCCACGTTCCCGACCGCGCCATGGCGGTCCAACACCGCCCGGTGCAGCCTCGGCCAGACACCGGCCCGGCTCCACTGCTGGAACCGCCGATGCGCGGTCGCCGGCGACACCCCGAACCCCGGCGGCAGATGCCGCCACGCACAGCCCGACGTCAGCACGTAGACGACCGCGGTGAACACCGCCCGGTCCGCGACCGGAGCCACACCCCCACCCTGCGGGCGGGGAGCGAACCCAGGCAGCAACGGCGCTACCAGCTCCCACAGCTCATCAGGTACCAGCCGCAGCGCAAGGCGGTCGTCCACACCCCAGATCATCCAACAAGACCCACCCCGGCCATGTGAGACACCCTCTAAGCGGGCCGCCTCGAGTAGAACTTGGGAAGAAATTCGGGAAACCCGGACTGAATGAACGGCCCGCGACGCCGCAGGAGGAGGAAGGAACGGCACCGCGAGGCTCCAATAGGCCGATCCGTACACCCGATCCGGGACCAGCCGTGCGGCGCGCGCTCGCGGCGGCAACCGGATTGAGATGGGGTGATCAGGAGGTCGGCGTGGCTGGCGGCTCGCCGACCGCGTCCCGGCTCGTCCGCTGGATGAAGGAGTCGACTCTGCACGCCTACAGGAACCACATCCGGCTCTGTCGCGGGCGCGGGCCAGTCGTCACTGACCGTAGAACGCAGTGGTGGCCGGCAGGCCGACAGGCGGAACGGCCCGTCGCGGGTGACGGGCCGTTCGGGGCGGGGAGGTGCTGGGCGGGACGACGAGGCCGCCCCGCCCGGCAGGCCAGTTCAGCTCAGGACTGTCGTGTCGTCAGGTCGGGAACAGCGGTCAGCTCGAGATCGACGTGTTGCCGAGAACCTTGTACTCGGCCGGCTCGCCCTTGTCGTTCAGGGTCGTTGTCAGGCCACCGAGGACGCATACGGCCGGCTCCGCCGGGATGGCCTTGCCGTTGCAGCGGAAATTGAGCCCGCCGGCGCCGGGCAGTTCGGTCTCCTTCATCGCCTGGATGGTCGCCGTGACGGTCGTCGGGGTGATGTCTCCGGAGATACCTCGCAGGGCCGACTGGAAGCCGGCGACAAGGCTAAACATGATCATGGCGTCCTGGCTGCTGAGATCGATGTTGGTGCCGTAGGTCTCGGCGACCTTCGTGTAGAGGCGCATCGACGGGCTGTCCGGGCCGAGCGGAGCGGTGGCGCTGACGACCATGCCCTTCAGCGTGCTGCCGGGGACCGCCTTGCGGGTGGCGTCGGTGACGCACTGGGAGATGGCGCTGATGGTGCCGGTGAAGCCGACGGCCTTGAGGCCGTTCATGGCGCTGATGCAGAAGGCGTCGTTGCCGATGATGAAGACCTCGTCCGAGCCGTTGTCGGCGATCTGCTGCATCTGGGGGGTCATGTCGGCGGTGCCGGGCGCGACGCGGACGAGCTCGTAACCGATGCCGGCCTTCTGGAACAACGGCGGGGCGATGTCCTGCGCGGAGTGCAGCGCGGCAGGCACATCGATGACGACCGCGGTGACCTTCTTGTTGCCCTTGTCCTTGGCGACCTGGATCGGCAGGTCGATGACGGCGAAGGTCGGGTTGCCCAGGACGAACGTCGTCGGGCTGGCAAGCAGGCCGGGGTCGCTGGAGCCGTAGAGCATGACGGGGATCTTGGCGTCGTTCAGGGGCTTCCAGGCGGACTCGACGACGCCGGAGGTGCCGATGAGGACGGCGGCGACGCCCTTCTCGATCATCTGGTTGCCGCAGTCGGTGGACTTGGACAAGTCGTTCTGGGTCTCGCAGATGGTGATCTCGATGGGCCGGCCGCCGATCCCGGACTTGTGCTCGTTGAGGTACTTGACGGTTGCCTCGGCGACCCTGTTCTGGATCCGCAGGTCGACGGTCGTGCTGGCCCCATCAGTGATCACACCGATCTTGACCGGCGCGCCCGTCGCCTTGGCGACCGGGCCGAGGATGTCCGTCTGGCTGGCGGAGCCGCTCGCCGCGGGGGTGGCGTCGCCCTTGTTGTCGGAGCCGCTACCGCAGGCCGACACAAAGGCCAGGCTCGCGGCCAGAACCGCGGCGCCGGCCAGCCGTAACCCAGTCGGGTGCGTGGGCGCCTGCCTGGATGCGACGGGCCGGGGCGCTCGCGCGGGCGCCCGCCGATCGGCCAGTTTCCAGATGTTCGACATGTTCTCCACCTTGTCGTCGACGTTTGGAGGTTGCGAAAGAGTGCCGAACCGTTCCCGAGGGGCGGTTGGCTGACTGGTTGGACAAGAGTCCGGATTGTCAAAAACCTTCGGATCGTGACTTCGCTGACGTGTCTGCTGCTCGGATACGCCTGGCGCGAGGTTTCGGCCGCTGGGACCGCTCTTGCGGCGACCTGGTGGTCGCGATGTCGCGCCGCAAGCGCCTACTCAGTTCTTGCGTCGATTTCCATGGCCGCGCTCGGCGAGCTCGATCGCCGCGCTCGGCCCGTCACGCTGCGTCGTCGTGGCGCAGCGGATCCTCCTGGCCGGGCCGCCCGCTCGTCGTCGGTCAATCAACGGCCAGCTCCCTCGAGGCCGCCGTCTGGTCCCCCTCGGGTTCACCAGCTGATCTGTCGGCTCATCATCGGCGCCATAGCCGTGGCCGTCTTCGCGGATTCGGCCAAGTGCTTGCCCGTTGCGGCCAGCGGACGGAGCGCTGCATCTCCGGGCTCGCTCCTGGCTCGACGAGCCGGTGAGTCGTATGTCCAGACCCGCCCCACAACAGCGAGATGCTGTTCCTTGGGCTGATCGCTCTGGTGACGTGACTTCGAAGGGCTGGATCGGCCTGCCCAAAGCTTTGGCTCAGAATTCTGGGCAGAGCGTCGCGAGGAATGCCTGCGTCCCCGGCCGCCATGAAGGTCGCCGACGTCCCCGGCGTCCCCGTGCTGGAGCAGACGAAGGTAGTTCGGCGAGTGCTCGGCGTGCCCGAGCGTCGTGTTCGCGGACCCGCGTGCGGCGTTGACCTCATTGGCCGAGCACAGAGCCACGGGAACCCCGGCGACGATCCGCGGCGCCGGCCGCCCGGCATCGCTGGCGGCCTTGGTGACGCGCGGGACCATGTGGTCACCGATGGCCCTCGTCCGCCATCCACAGAATGTTCCGGAGGCATGTTCGCAGGAGATGTGCAGCATCATGGGTGCCAGCGCCGCGACCAGGATCGGTGTCGGGGCGAGGTCGGTGACGTCGAGCGGGCTGTGCACCCGGCAGATGTCGTTGTCGACGTCGATCCGACCCGGCCCGGCGAACGCCGCGTTCAGCACCTCGAGGTAGCTGCGCACTAGGTGGGCCGGACGCCCGTAGGGGAGGCCGAGCTGTTCCTCGACGATCCAGTGGTGAGACGCCCCCATTCCCAGCGTGAAACGTCCTTCGTAGACCGTCTGCGTTGACAGGACCTGCTGGGCCATGGCGACCGGATGGCGAGTCTGGACGGGCACGACCGCGGTCGCGAGCTCGATGCGACTCGTCGCCTGCCCACAAGCGCGATCGTGGTCAGCGCGTCGAAGTAGCCGGGAATCTGCGGCACCCACATCGAGGTGAACCCGACTGCTCGGCGGCCTGTGCATCGGCAATAAACCCGGCCACCCGCTCGGAGTACCGCCTGTCCTTGTCCAAGCCGATCATCAGACCAACGCGCATCCCGGCAACCTCCGCGAAAGCCGTACGTATTGAATACACCCCGCGCCGCCGCCATTCGAAGATCAGCTCTGGGTGTTCCGGTCGACGGCTGGTGCGGCGATACCGTTCGGGGAAGCGGCTCGAACCGACTCGGCGACGCGGTCGAGCCTAGCGTTGGCGCCGCCCTGGTGCCGGACATTGGCTGCTACCAGCAAGGACTTGGCCGAACGCGCAAAGACAGCCACGGCCCGGCTGCCGATGATGGGCCTTGATAGGCCAAAGGGCGCGCGATCACAGCGGTCCCGTGAAAGCAGTGCGCCCGGAGGCCCCAGCGACGCCGGCCGCGTCGCTGGTGGACTCAGGAGGGCATGGATGGTGCTCGCACCGGAACTGATCGTCGATGCGGACAGTCACATCACCGAGCCGCCGGGCGTGTTGACTGCTCGGGTGCCGGCGACGTATTGGCGGGATGTGCCGCCCGTGGTGCGGCAGGGCGCGGCGGACACGTGGGTGCTTCACAGTGAGCGGTTGGCGCCGGCGGGGGCGGCCCGATGAGCGAGGACCCCAAGGCGGTCTTAGCCAGGCTCCGTGCGCGGACGATGTGGCAGGCGCTCGTCGCATCCGCGGAGCGAGTCCCGGACCGCGCCGCGCTGGTTGCCGCCGATGACGGTGGGCGTGTCCAACGGCTGACCTACGCCACGTTGGTCGAGCGGGCGCGGGCGTTGTCCGCGGGCCTGGCGAGCATCGGCGTCGGCCGCGGCGACCGGGTCGTGCTGTGGATGACCAACACGCCGGAGTGGGTTGTCTCGCACTTGGCCTGCATGCGGCTCGGTGCGGTGACGGTGCCCGTCAACACCTTTCTGACGCCGGCCGAGGTCTCCTACGTCATCGCCCAGTCCGGCGCCCGCCATGTGATCATGGTCGATGGATTCCGGACGCTGCGCATGCCCACGATGCTCGCCGAGATCTGCCCGGAGTTCGCGACCGCGAACCTGCCGGGGCACCTGCTCAGCGCCCGCGTCCCGGACCTGCGCAACGTGGTGGTCTTCAACCGGGGTGGCGGCCGCCACGACGGCGCCTTTGATCTCGCGGCACTGGAGGCGGTCGGCCGCGACCGCGACGGTGACCCGAGGGCCGCGGACGCCCGGGCGCTTGCCGATCGCATGGAGCGGCAGGTGCTGGGCGGTGATCTGGCGATGGTGAAGTACACGTCTGGCAGTACGGGATTCCCGAAGGGGGTGATGCTCGAACAGGGCGGTGTCGTCGCCAATGCGACGTTGCACTCCCGCCGCGTCGGGATCGACGGCCGCGACGTTTTCTTCAGCATGATGCCGTTCTTCCACGGCGGTGGCAGCATCTGGGGCCTCATGACGATGCTGGTGAACGGCGGGACGCTCGTCTTCACCGAGGCGTTCAACGCCCACCTCGGCGCCGAACTGGTCGAGTCCGAGCGGGCCACCGTGATGTTCGGGGTGCTCCCAGTGGAGGTCGCGCGGGCGGCGATCGAGGACGGGCGTGATCTGTCGTCGCTGCGGATCGCCGCGGTGCCGGATGAGGCTGCCCGCCGGGTCATGCCCAACGTCACGTTCACCTTCGTTCCCTTTGGCCTGACCGAGACGTACGGCCCGGCGTCGGTGACGGGTCCTGACGATCCGCCCGGCAAGCAGCGCACGACGGGGGGCCGCCCGCTGCCGGGCAACGAGTTCCGGGTCGTCGACCCGGTGACCGGCCTCGATGTGCCCCCCGGAACCGTCGGCGAGGCATGGGTGCGCGGCAACGTCATGCGGGGCTACTGGAACAAGCCCGAGGAGACCGCTCGGGCCCTCGACGCGGACGGCTGGCTGCGCAGCGAGGACCTCGTCGTCATGGACGCCGATGGTTACGTCACCTACGCGGGACGGCTGAAGCTGATGCTGAAGGTCGGCGGAGAGAACGTCTCGGTGGAGGAGGTTGAGAAGGTCGTCGTCAGCCACGAGGCCGTCGACTACTGCGGCGCGGTCGGCGTGCCCGACCGGCGCAAGGGGGAGGTGGTGCGGGCTTACGTCGTCGTGCGGCCCGACCGTCATCTCGACGCCGACGATCTGCGCTCGTGGCTCGAGACGCGTCTGGCCCGGTTCAAGATGCCCAGGGACATCGTCTTCCTGGACGAGCTGCCGCGGTTGGCCAACGGCAAGCTCGATCGGGTGGGCCTGGCCGGGCGGGCCAGTGACGAGGTGGCGGTGTGACCGGCATAGCCGACGCGGCCGAGGTGGCCCCCGCGACCCACGCGACCGATGCGGAGGTCTTCGCCGCGTTCCCTGCGGTCCTGATCGACCGCGACAACATCGAGCACTACCGCGGGCTGCTGGCGCGACGGCTGCTGATCAACCGGTGCGCGGCCTGCGGCTGCTGGGTGTACCCGCACCGGCCGCTGTGCCCGAAGTGCTGGTCCTGGGACGTCGTGCCCACCCAGGTGAGCGGTGACGGATCCGTGTTCCTGTGCACGCTGATCCACCAGGAGCGGGACCCGGGCGCGGCGCCGGGGGAACCGGTGCCGACCGCGGCGGTGGAACTTGTCGAGCAGCCGGGGCTGCGCTACCTGGCGCCGATCGTGAACTGCCCTCCCGACCGGGTCCGGCTCGATATGCCGGTGCGGTTGACGTGGGTGGATCGCGACGGCGTCGCGTGGCCCGCGTTCCAGCCATCGGGCCTGATCGAGGGCGGGAGGTAGCGGCATGGCACGAAACCCGTTGAAGGACCAACTGGCCGTGGTCGGCGTCGGGTCGACGCCGTATGGCCGTGACCTGAAGCGCACCGAGCTGTCGCTCGCCCTCGAGGCGGCCGTCGCCGCCATCGAGGACGCCGGTCTCGACCGGCAGGAGATAGACGGCATCTGCGGCACCGGTATGGACCCGCTGGCCATGGGCGGATCGGGGTTCCTGACGCTGCAGGGCGCGCTCGGGATCGAGAAGACCACCTGGCAGAAGAACGGGTGGCTCGGATCGTGCTTCGTGTACGCGGCCGAAGCGGTGTTCTCCGGGCTCTGCGACATGGTCCTGGTCGTGCAGGCCTACACCCGTGGGATCGGGATGTCCCGGTCCGCCGCCGCCGACCCGTTCCGTGCCCGGTCGGCGCAGCTGCGCGCGGCGGGGGGCCACACGATCGTCGGCCAGAACGACCCCGCCCGCCGCTGGATCCACTCCGGTGAGCCCTATGCCGCGTGGATGGCGCGCTACCTGCACGACTACGGGGCGACGAAGGACGTCTTCGCCCGCATCGCGGTGAACAACCGCACCCACGCCGCCACGAACCCGCGGGCGGCCCTGCGCACCCCGATCACGATGGAGGACTACCACGCCTCCCGGGTGATCTGGGAGCCCATGCAGATGCTCGACATGGACGTGCCGGTCGACTGCGGGGAAGCGCTCATCATCACGACGGCCGAACGGGCCAGGGACCTGTGCCACGAGCCGGTGTACATCCACGCCATGTCGCTGGGCGGGTCACGGGTCGGGGAGTACTACGACAACAGCCTGGGCTGGACCGAGAACGCCCTGTGGATCTCCCTGGCCGGCCTCCGGGAGCGCAGTGACCTGACCATCGACGACCTCGACCTGTTCTTCCCCTACGACGGTTACACGATCGACACGGTGGGGTGCATCGAGGCCGCCGGTTTCTGCAAGCCGGGCGAGACCGCCGACCTGCTGGCCTCCGGCTGGGACGCCGAGGCGAACATCTACCGGCTGGGCGGGCACACGCTCGTCTCGACCAACGGCGGCGCGCTCTCGCACGGACGTGCCGGAGGCTTCAACTTCTACACGGAGGCGGTGCGGCAGCTGCGCGGTACCGAAGGGGACCGCCAGGTTCCGGACGCCAGGACGGCGCTGGTCTGCGCCGGCGCGAGCTTCTTCCACGACCCCGCGGCGGTCATGCTGCGTACGGACTGAGCGCGGCGATGGAGGCTCGTACGCTCGTCAGCTTCGACATCGACGGCACCCTCGAGACGGGCGACCCCGCCGGACCACTTCGACTGGCCTTCGTACGGTGGGCGCGGGCGCGGGGCTACGTGATCGGTAGCTGCTCCGACCGCACCCTCGGCGAACAGTCGGCGATGTGGGCTCGCGCCGGGATCGTGCCCGACTTCGTCAGCCGCAAGCACGAGCTCACGGCGGTCCGCGCGGCCTGGCGCTGCCAGCGGTTCGTGCACATCGGCGACACCCGCGTCGACGAGCACTTCGCCGCGCAGGCGGACTTCGAGTTCATCTTCGTTTTCGACCTCGCTAGCCGGCTCGCCGCCATCGACCTAATAACGTGTTCGCCGGATTCCAGCCCGGCGTCGACTGGTGCTGTCTTAGGAGGCATGAACCATGGAGAAGATCTGGGCCAACTCAGGTGACTCCCATCTCGTCGAGCCGGACGATCTGTTCGACCGGAGCCTGCCCTCATCGCTCGCGGCGCGGATGCCGCGCAGCGTCAAGGACCCCGACGGCGGCTGGGAGACGATCCACGTCGACGGGCAGGAGTTCCGCCGTCGCATGCCCCGGCCCGGTGCGAAGCTCATCGACGCGAACGGCCTGTCCGTCCCCGAGCGGGCGCCTGGCGCCAACGACAAGGAGCTGCGGCTTGTCGACCTGGACGCCGAGGGCATCTGGGCCGAGCTGATCTACCCGTCGCTGGGGATGTGGACCTCGTCGATCCGCGGCCCGGAACTGCTTGCGGCAGGTGCCCGGGCGATCAACGACTGGGCCATCGAGTACCAGCGCTTCTCGCCCCGCTACGTCTGCGCGGCCACGATCCCCTTCCTCACCGTCGACTCCGCGGTGGCCGAGGTCCGGCGGGCCGCGGGGCTCGGCTACCACGCCGCCTCCCTGCCGGTCACGCCGCTGATCGACGGGGACGACTGGCATCGCGAGTCGTGGGAGCCGCTGTGGGCCGCCCTCGCGGAGACCGGCCTCGTGATCGGGTTTCACATCGGAAGCGAGCCGCATGACGCGTCCGCCCGAAACGGCACCTACTACCGAGGCCCGGGAGGCGCGCTGCTGAACTACATGGAGACGACCTACGGCGGCCAGCGGGCGGTGTCCAAGCTGATCGCCAGCGGCGTGTTCGACCGGCATCCGTCACTGCGGGCGATCGTGTCCGAGGGCGGCGCCACCTGGGGTCCGTTCGTCGCCGACCGGCTCGACGAGGCATACCGGCAGCACGCGTCGGCCGTCCACCCGCGCCTGCGGCGGCTCCCGAGCGAATACCTGTACGAGAACATCTACGCGTCCTTCCAGCACGACCGCTCGGCCGTCGCCGCGGTGACGGCGATGGGCTGGCGCAACGTGTGCTGGGGCAGCGACTACCCACACATCGAAGGCACCTTCGGCCACACTCAGCGAACGCTTCATGAGCTCGTCGGCGATCTCGACCCCGCCACCCGTCTTCGAATCACGCAGGGCGCCTTCCAGGAACTGTTCCCCCACGTGCCGCCCGCCCCGGATGACGGGTTGTCGCCCAGCCCGCTCCAAGCCGCGGCGCGGTGACGCCGTCGCAGATCACCAAACAAGGCTCGACCCTGGGCCCTGCGCGAGGTTACCGCCTTGAGGACGCACGGCCCCGGCCTGTACCGTGCCAGAACTCGATGTCGGGCCGCTGACCTGCGGGTTCGCCACCAGGCGCCGTGGGCATGATCGCTGTCATGGGGCTGCGGTTGGTACTTGTTCATGGTGCGGGTGTTCGGCTGTCTCGTGCTGCTCAGCCGCGGCGACGCGGCGCGGACGGCGGAGCTGCTGGTGTTGCGCCAGGAGGTGGCGGTGCTGCGTCGCCAGATCGGGCGGCCCCGGTTCAGCTGGCCCGACCGGGCCCTCCTGTCCGCGCTGGCCCAGTTGCTGCCGCGGGAGGTTCGGGCGTGCCGGCTGGTGACCCCGGCGACGCTGCTGGCGTGGCATCGCCGCTTGGTCCGCCGACGATGGACCTACCCGCACCGGATGGGCCGCCCGCCAGTGGCTGACGAACTGCGGGCGCTAGTGATCCGCCTCGCCCGCGACAACCCCACGTGGGGTCATCGCCGTGTCCAGGGCGAACTGCTCGGCATGGGGTATCGGATCGGCGCGGGCACGGTACGTCGGATTCTCGCCGGTGCGGGTCTCGGCCCGGCGCCACGCCGCCAGGCCGACACCAGCTGGCGTACCTTCCTGCGAGCCCAGGCCGGCAGGCTGCTGGCGACCGACTTCTTCCAGCTGGACACCATCGTCCTACGCCGGCTGTACGTGCTGTTCGTCATGGAGATCCAGACCCGCCGTGTCCACGTCCTAGGCGTAACCGCCCGTCCGACCGCGGCATGGGTCACCCAACAGGCACGCCACCTGGCCATGGACCTGGACGGACGCCTCGACCGGTTCCGGTTCCTCATCCGCGACCGGGACGCGAAATACCCTCAGGCATTCGACGACGTGTTCGTCTCCGAGGGCGTGCAGGTCGTGCGCACGCCGCCGCGGACACCACAGGCGAACTGCTACGCCGAACGGTTCATCCGCTCCATCCGCCAGGAGTGCACCGACCGGATCCTCCTCCACGGGCAATGCCACGCCACCGCGGTGCTCGACGACTACGCCCGCCACTTCAACGACCACCGGCCCCACCAAGGGCGAGACCAGCGCCCGCCGAACCACGACCCAGCCACCGTCATACCCCCCGACGGCCCGATCCGCCGCCACAAGATCCTCGGCGGCGTGATCAACGAGTACCACCGGGCCGCCTGACCAAACAGCGAAACCACAGGCCAGGCACCCGAATCGAGTTCCGGCACGCTACAGGCAGTTCCTACGATCCCTGGCCTCGACGACGCTGGCCGTTGACTTCTTCCACGTGGACTGCACGGTGACGCTGCGGCGTCTGTACTGCTTGTTCGTCATGGAGGTCGGCTCCCGTTACGTCCACATCGTCGGCGTCACCGCCCACCCGGACGGGCCGTGGACCACCCAGCAGATCCGCAACGTCCTCATGGACCTTGGGGACCAGGCAACCGAGTTCCGCTTCCTAATCCGCGACCGCGCCGGACAGTTCGCCGCCTCGTTCGACGCAGTCCTCGCCGACGCAGGCATCACCGCGGTGAAGATCCCGCCTCGAGTTCCTCAAGCAAATGCCTACGCGGAACGGTTCGTCCGCACGGTTCGGGCCGAGGTCACCGACCGCATGCTGATCTTCGGCGAACGGCGCCTGCGGGCCGCCCTGGCCGAATATGCGCTCGACTACAATGGGCGACGACCCCGCCGCAGCCGTGATCTCAAGCCGCCGCGGCCCGACCACCCCATCGCCGACCTGACCAGCGAACGGATCAATCGCCGGCCCGTCCTCGATGGTTTGATCAGCGAATACGAACGAGCCGCGTAAAAGCCCAGCTCAACGCAGGTGGCCGAGTTCTGGAACCCCACAGGTGCGGCGGCTCAGCTTCCCGTGCAGGTCGCGAGAGCGGTCTGGATGTCCGCGGACGGATCGGTGGATGCGGCTCGGCTGCGCCACGCGACATGTCCATCGGGACGGACGAGCACCGCCCCGTCGGGCGCGACGCCATACAGGCCCGGCCAGGTCGGTTCGGCGACGACCCGGCTGTCGACGAACGCCCCGGCGGTGCGCGCGGCGGCGTCGCGCCAGACGTGGCCAGGCTCTGCGGTGAGCAGCACGAAGCGCTGGTCGAACAGATCGATGGTGGACGTGCCGTCGGCCAGCCACAGATGCGGCGCCCGGCAGCCGGGGGCTGCGGTCGGCTGGTAGTCGGCACCGGGCGGGTCGGCGTCGGGGCTGCCGTCGTCGGCGACGACCGGCGACGTGTACTGATAGCCCATGTCGATCTGAGCCAGGCCGCGTCCGCTGAACGGCGCGCCGCTGCCGGCGAAGACCCGCGCCCAGGCAGCGCCAGTCTCGTCGGCGTTGCGCAGCCCGACCGCTTCCCGCTCGACGGCGTAGCTGTCCAGCAGCCTCTGGCCGCCATGTCCGCGGACGACGGCGGCGATCTTCCAGGAAAGGTTGTGCACGTCGTGCATCGCGGCGCTGACCCCGGTCGCGCCGACGGGCGGGAAGCGATGCGCGGCGTCGCCGACCAGGAAGACCGGGCCTTGCGCATACTGGTCGGCCGACTGGGCGCCGGCCGTCCAAAGGCCGGTGGCCGTTACCTGCACGGCCAGGTCGGGAAGGCCGAGGATCCGCTGCACGACCGTGGCCGGATCCTCGCCGGCGGCGATGGGGCCGGGTTGGTTGATCACCCAGCGATCGTCGGCGTGGGTCCAGATCAGCGCCGCGCCAGCGGCGGCGAGAAAGTAGATCCCCCGCGGCCGAGGACCGGTCAGCGCGCTCAGGTCGGCCCGGAAAGCGATCATCTTCTGCTGGCCGAGGTCGTCCGGCCCGTTCATGCCGATCTGCAGGTCCTGGCGTACGCCGCTGCGGGCTCCATCGGCAGCGATCATCCATCGGGCCCGGATCTGGACGCGACATCCGGACGCCTGCTCGACGACAGTGGCCTGTACACCGTCCTCCACTGCGCGGAACGAGTCCAGCAGCATGCCCGGGCGCAGCCGCGCGTGCGCGTGGCTGCGGGCGTGGTCTCGCAGGACCGCCTCGAACACGTCCTGCGAAACTGCCAGTCCCTCGCACGGGCTCACGGTGGTGGGACCGGGTGACGGCACGTCCTCGTGCAGCGGGGGGCTCGCCAGATCGACTCGCCATTCCGCGCCCGGGGTGATCGGCAGCTCCACTGCGCGCAGGTCCGGTTCGACACCGCAGACGCGCAAAATCTCCATCGCTCGGGAGTGCACGCCGCGGGCCCGGGGCAGCGGCGACGCCTCGAGCCGTTTGTCGATCAGCACGGAGTCGACGCCGTGGCGGGACAGCAGGAGGGACGCGGTCAGTCCAGCCGGGCCGCCGCCGACGATCAGCACAGTCGTCTCGACCACGCCAGAATTCATATCTCTGCTCGCTTCGTCAGAGTGCAACTATGATATCTGGCGAGATACTATCCGCCTCCGGAGGTCTACCACGCCCTCTTCATCGAATGGAGCTGGACTGCCGCGTGGTATGAACACTGGCTCGCCGGCACCCTGATCACAAAATTCATTTTCCAGAAACCCCGGCCTCGTCGGTACCCCGCGCAGGGACGGTCAGGCCGGCCATCGCCGCCGGGCGGCATTTCGGGTCAAAAATACACGATTGCGATCGGGGACCTCACCGCGAGTGGTCACGATGACCATCGTCTCGTCAGGAGAGTTCAACCGGGACGTGAACGCGGTCAAGCGAGCCTGAAGGGTGCAAGTGTGCGATTTCACCGGTCGGAGCCTTGATCATGCGGCTCGTTGGTATTCGTGGAGGAGGCCGCCGAGGCGGTCGATGCGTCTGATCGGGCCAGCCGGATCGCCGGTCGGGGTCTGCGCGGTGGGGGTGTCGAGGTCGATGCCTCGGTGAGGTCGAGCGGTGTTGTAGTGCTTGACGTAGGTCGACAGGACCTGGTCGGCGTGGCGCCGGTTCCAGATCAAGTTCCAGTCCAGGCGCTCGGCGCGGACGGTGCGGATCCAGCGTTCGGCGAAGGTGTTCGCCCGCGGCGCCTGGACCGGCGTCCTGAGGATCCGAATGCCCTCGTCGGTGAAGACCTCGTCGAAGCCGGCGACGAGCTTGGCGTCCCGGTCGCGGATCAGGAACCTGTACGGCCCGGCGGCGTTGTCGCCGAGCTGATAGGCGAGGTTTCGGGCTTGTTGAGTGATCCAGGTGGTGGTGGGGTGGGCGGTGACGCCGGCGAGCCAGACGTGGCGGCGGTCGGGCTCTACGAAAAACCGGACGTACAGCCTGGCCATGGTGACGGTGCCGAGGGTGAGGAAGTCGCAGGCGAGTATGCCGCGGGCCTGGCTGCGCAGGAACTGCGACCAGCTGGGACCTGCGTCGCGGCGGGGGGCCGGGCCAATACCGTGGCGGCGAAGGATGTTGCGGACCGACGTGGCCGACACGTGGACCTGCAGCTTGCGGCATTCTCCGACGATCCTGAGGTAGCCCCAGCGGGGATTCTCTCGGGCGAGCCGGAGCACGAGCTGCACGTCGCGTCCTCGAGCCGGCGACCGTGACGCCGCTGCGGGTGGGTCCAGTGACGCCGGACCAGCTCGCGGTGCCAGCGCAACAGGGTTGCGGGGGTGACGAGAAACGTCGACCAGCGTGGGCGGGGGAGGAGCTGGGCCAGGCTGGCCAGCAGCATCCGATCGGACGGCGAGTATCGCGGCCGGGCGACCTGGCGACGTAGCACCGCGATCTGATGGCGCAGGACGGCGATCTCGACGTCCTTCTCGTCCGGCCGCCCGCCCAAGCCGGCCATGCCAAGCAGCCTGCGCACCATCAGGAATACCACCGTCGACACCATGACTCGTCATGGTCCCCGACGACCATTCGCCCAGATCAGCGCCCCTGACCGTCCACCTGCACCCCCAGGACGGAGTGGTTCGCCGGCCTCGGAGCCCGGATGACCTACCAACCGGTGCACGATCTCAGCAGTAGCCGGACGAAACACCGGTATGTCCACACCGACTGCGCGCGACACCAGGGCGCAGTGCGATCCGCACCCCACAGCGCGGAGGAAGCACCGAGCGACGCGGCTTGAGCCCGATGCGGGGACGACCCGCACGTCGGGTTCTGAGGGAGCCCTGGCGCAGCAATGCGCCGGGGCTACCCGGCTCATCCGCCATCTCGGCGGACAGCGAAGCCGCAGGTCAAAGGGTCGCCCACGATGATCACGTACGGCGGCCGGTCGTCGATGTCGCCATCCACTCTCTGCACGGGCGACATCGACGGCCAAGCCGGGCGGATCGCTTTCCTGTTGTCAGTCCGTCAGGACGGCTCGACGGTCAAGGCTGACCGGCTGGCTGGTTGTTGCGTAGTTGTTCGTTGATCTTTTGGGCTTCCGCGAGTTGGTCTTCGAGGATGACGATGCGGCAGGCGGCCTCGATCGCGGTGCCCCCGTCGACGAGCTCCCGGACGCGGGCGGCGATGCGCAGCTGGTAGCGGGAGTAGCGGCGGTGGCCGCCTTCGGAGCGCAGGGGAGTGATCAGGCGGGCTTCGCCGAGGGCCCGCAGGAAGGCGGGAGTGGTGCCGAGCATGTCGGCCGCACGGCCCACGGTGTAGGCGGGGTAGTCGTCGTCGTCGAGGCTGTCGGCCGGTTTGCGGGTGGTTCCAGGAGTCACTGCACCTCTCGGGACACGTTGAAGGGGCCCTGGTGCCAGACGGCACCAGGGCCCTAAGGGTTCAACACCATCTACCGGCCAGGTGGGCCGGATTCCTGGGTCCGCGCCGCCTCAGAGGGAGGGTGCGCGGAGATCGCGTATGCGTGACCGGGAACCACCTTCCAATCCGGGGTCTGCGGTGCCCGAGCGGGCTAGACCATCGCCCGGGCGATCCTGGTGGCGTCTGCTCCTCTCGCTTTTCGCTGTCTATGGGTACCGCCGAACTTTCACGGTGGTGCTCGGCGGCCCGTCTGGCCGCCGTCCCGCTCGCGACAGTTCCTGTCTGCCGCGACCATGGACTCTCTTGCCTACGAGAGGAAAGCTACCCGGCGCAGGGCCCGATGTCTACTGCAGCGGGAGCAGATTTTTCGGCTCTGAGCAGACAGGTTTACCGCTGTGGCCGGGGCACGGCCGGGAGCTGAAGGCCTCAGGCTCAGGTGGCGGACGAGGTGCACACCTGTCCACCGGGCGGGTGCAGAGCGGTGACGCCGGTGAGGACGAGATCGATCCCGGCGAGGAACTGCTCGCGGTCGTCGTGGTCGCGCAGCTGGTCCGCGACGGCCCGGGTAAACGGGTAGTCGTCGGGGTCGAGCTCCTCCCATGCCGTCGACACGGAGTCGAGGAACTCGGCACGGTCCACGTCGGGCCCGACAACGCGGGCGTTCGCGGCGTTCTGGCCGGCGGCGCCGAGGATGTAATGCACCAGCACCGAGGTCGCCGTGAACCAGCTGCCCTCGGGCACACCGAGCGCGCGGACCTGCCGCCCGATGCTTTCGAGGATCCGCGGCGTCACCGACCCCCAGGGGCTGCGGGACAGCTGTGTCGAGAGCTGCGTGGCGAGCCACGGATGCTCGTCGATCGCGTCGAACAGGCCGAGCGCGACGGCGCGGATCTCGTCCTGCGGCGAGTGCGGAGATTCGGCGGGCTCGATGGCCAGAGCGGCGGCGACGACGGCGTCGGTGGCGGCGCCGAGTAGCTCGCCCTTGTTCGCGACATGCCAGTAGATCGCCCCGGGCCCGGTGTTGAGGCGCTCGGTCAGCACCCGGAAGGTCAGGCCGCCCTCGCCGGCCGCGTCGAGCAGCTCGACGGCGGCCTCGACGATGCGCTCGCGGGAGAGCGCCTCTGTGCGCCGCTGTGACCGGCGCGTCCGCGTTGCCATGCCGCCATCTTGACATGCCTGGAGCAGCGTTCCAATATGGAGCCCTGTTCCAATCTTGGAACGACATACCAGAGAGACTGGCCGAACCTCACCGGGCGGCCTCGATCCCGAAGGAGTCACGATGCGCACCCCCGTCACGATCATCGGCGCCGGACTCGGCGGCCTCACGCTCGCCCGCGTCCTGCACGTCCACGGCATCCCGGCCACGGTCTACGAGGCGGAGCCCTCCCCGACGGCGCGTACGCAGGGCGGGATGCTCGACATCCACGACTACAACGGCCAACCAGCTCTGCGGGCGGCGGACCTGATCGAGGAGTTCCGCGGCCTCATACTGGAGGGCCACGAGGCGACACGGGTCCTCGCCGCGGACGGGACCGTTCTGCTCGACGAACCCGACGACGGCACGGGTGGACGCCCCGAGGTGCAGCGCGGCGCGCTGCGACAGATCCTGCTCGACTCACTCCCGGCCGGCACCGTCCGGTGGGGCCACAAGGTCAGCGGCGTCCGCGCCCTCGGCGACAGCCGCTACGAGGTGACCTTCGCCGACGGCACCACCGTCGTCACGAGCCTGCTGGTCGGCGCGGACGGCGCGTGGTCACGAGTCCGGCCACTGCTCTCCGACGCCACACCCGAGTACGTCGGCAGGTCGTTCATCGAGACCTACCTGTTCGACGGCGACACCCGGCACCCCGCCAGCGCGAAAGCGGTCGGCGGCGGATCGCTGTTCGCGCTCGCGCCGGGAAAGGGGATCCAGGCCCACCGGGAGAGCGGCGGGACCCTCCACACCTACGTGGCGCTCACCAAGCCGCAGGACTGGTTCGCCGGTATCGATTTCACCGATTCCGCCGTGGCCACCGCGCGGATCGCACAGGAGTTCGACAGCTGGGCGCCGGAGCTCACCGCTCTGATCACCGACAGTGACACCGCGCCGGTCCTGCGCACCCTCAACGCCCTGCCCATCGGGCACCGGTGGGACCGGGTACCGGGGGCGACCCTGCTCGGCGACGCCGCCCACCTCTCGGCCCCGAACGGCGAAGGCGCCAACCTGGCCATGTACGACGGAGCCGAACTCGGCAGGGCCATCGCCGCGCACCCCGATGATGTCGAGGCCGCGCTCACCGAATACGAGCAGGCCCTGTTCCCCCGCAGCGCCGCGGCTGCCACCGATGGCGCCCACCTTCACGAGCTCCTCTTCGACGACAACGCACCCCACAGCCTGATCGACATGCTCACCGGACATGGACAGGCCCAATGAGCCATTCAAGCCCGAACTGATGCTCTCCTTCTCGCCCTCGCTCAACCCGCACCTCCTGGGCGTCTCCGTGCGCACGGCCCTTGACGGACAGGCGTTACAGAAGCGCCGAACCGGGCAGCCCGGCGGAGCTCCCCGACGGCTTGGGGAACACCGGCCTGGGCAGTGCCCAGGCCGTCGCGGGGCCCGAGGCGATCAGACCGAGGCACAGCGCCGATCCCGGCAGCGCGAGCCACCACGGGGCCCGGCGCGGCGAGCGGTCATCGCGTAGGGGCAGTAGCGGAGCGAGGGCGAACGAGGTGGCCGCAGCCGCGCCGACGAGTACCGGCACCACCTGCCAGCGCAGCCCCACCACGCCCAGCACCAATCCAGAGGGCGCGACGGTTGCCACCGAGCCGAACGTCAGTGGCCGACGGGCAGCCGCGGGGAGCCAGCGCGCCACCACCAGGGCGACCGCGCCGAGCACCAGCAGGACTTCCAGGGGGACATCCGCAGTCCCTCAACGATCTGGGTCACGTGCACCATGCTGGATCCTGTGAGGTGCCAGCACTGCGTCACGGGGTTGACCTGGGGTTTTATGCGGCTGGTTCGTACTGGTTGATCAGTCCACCGGGGACGGGTCGGCGCTTGATCCTTTTGGTGGTGAGGTCTGTGACGGGGTGATCGGGCCGGGGTGGTCGGAGATCGCGGCTGCGGTGGGGTCGTCGTCCGTTGTAGTGGGCTGTGTATTCGGTCAGGACGGTCCGCAGGTGCCTGTAGCGTGCCAGAACTCGATCCGGGGCGTGACCAGCGATGTCGCTGTTTGGTCAGGCGGCGCGGTGGTACTCGTTGATCACGCCGCCGAGGACCTTGTGGCGGCGGATCGGGCCGTCGAGGGGTGTGACGGCGGCCGGGTCGTGGTGCGGCGGATGTTGGTCTCGTCCTTGGTGTGGCCGGTGGTCGTTGAAGTGGCGGGCGTAGTCGTCGAGTACGGCGGTGGCGTGGCGTTCGCCGTAGAGAAGGATCCGGTCGGTGCACTCCTGGCGGACGGAGCGGATGAACCGCTCCACGTAGCAGTTCGCCTGTGGTGTCCGCGGCGGCGTCCGAACGACCTGAACACCTTCGGAGGCGAACACGTCGTCCCCGGGGTAGCAGTCGGGCCAGCGCGGCCAGGAGGGCACGGTCGGGCCAGCTGAACCGGGGCCGCTCGACCTGGCGACGCAACACGGCGACCTCCTGGCGCAGCACCAGCAGCTCCGCCGTCCTCGCCGCGTCGCCGCGTCGCCGCGGGTCAGCAGGACGAGCCAACCGAACACCCGGACCGTGACCAGATACACCAGCCGCACCACCACACCCACGATCATCCACCGCCACGGCGAACAGCGAAACCGCAGCTCAACACCCTGAATCGAGTTCTGGCACGGTACAAGGTTAGAGTCGACTCTCATTTTTCATGTGGATCATCCGATCGAGGGGACACCTGATGACTCGTCAACGTATAGGGGTGCGGACGACCACGGCGGCGGTCGCCGCAACACTGATCGGGTTGCCTGTCGCCCTCACCGGGTGCGGACAGTCGCACCCGCCCGCGACAGGCGCCGCGGCCTGCCCGATCAACGCCCCAGGCGTGACGGCCAACTCCATCAAGATCGGTTACATCTACCCCGACACAGGGCCCGGCGGGGTCGCGTCCGCTTTCAGAGACGCCCGCAGCGGCGCGCAGGCCCGCGTCGACCAGCAGAACGCGCAGGGCGGCATCAACGGCCGCCAGATCGACCTCGAGTGGCGCGACGACCAGTCCGAGCCGGAGACCTTCTCCGTAGTCGCGCACGACCTGGTCAACACCCAGAAGGTTTTCGGTCTCATCACGACCTCGATCGCGCTGGACAAGTCCGCCCCCTGGTTAGCCCAGCAGGGCGTGCCGGTCACCGGAACCGCCACGAGCGTCGCTTACAGCGACTACCCGAACATCTTTCACTCCGGCAACCTGTTCAATACTGGCGGCTCCACGATTTATGGGGACTTCGTCAAGGCCGCGGGTGGCCACAAGGCAATGATTCTCATTGACCCGACGGTCTCGACTTCCGCGACCCTCGCGGCGCAGCTCGCGCCGAGCCTGCAAAGTCGCGGTATCGAGGTCGTCGGCTCGGTCACCTACGTCGCGAACGTCACCGACACGACGCACGTCGCCCAACAACTGAAGCAGTCCGGAGCGGACACGCTTATCGGCGCTGCCCAGCCCGAGCCGTTCATCGACATCTACTCGGCCGCCAAACAACTCGGAGTGAACTTCACCGTCGCCCTGAACTCCAGCGGCTACAACGCGACCCTGCTCGCGACGCGGGGCACCGACATGGCCGGGATGTCGATCCCGTCCAGCATCGCGCCTCTGACGTCTCCTCCCATGATCGCCTATCGCACGGTGATGAGCACCTACGCCCCCGAGGTCTCGGACCCGACCGACGAACTGGCAGTCTCCGGCTATGTCGCCGCCGACGAGATGATCACGGGCCTGCAACGCGCCGGTACCTGCCCCACCCGCCAGGCATTCATCGCCAACCTCCGCAAGGAAACCGACTACACGGCGGGTGGCATCTCAGCGCCGACCGATCTCACCAAGCCGAAGCAACCGACGCTCTGTCGGATCTTCGTCAAGGTCGACTCGGCGGGCAATCAATTCATTACGATGCAACCGCCCGCCGCGCTCAATAAGGACGGTTACTGGTGCGGCGAGCCGCTCCAGTAGCACCGGCGGGGTCCATTCTGGGTAGCCGCGCGACGCGGCCACCCAGTGATCATGCCGGCTTGCGCCGGCCCCCTGTCCTGATGAGCCCGGTGGCGCCGTCCGGTCCGACGTCGTGGCGCCTTGGTGCTGTGAGCCCGTAGGTCAGTGTGGCGCGGAGGTCCTGAGGAATCCTGTCCTGCTGCCATGAGCGCGTACCTCAAAATCTTTGGTGACAGGTCCTCCCCGGGCGGTCTGTGTCGGTCGCGGGTCGAGGGGACGGAGCTGGTCTTTGATGGATGTGCTGATCGGCCGGGTCGCAGGGCTGGATGTGCACCGGGACACGGTCGTGGCGGCGGTGCGGCTGCCTGGGCGTGGGGGCGGTCGGCGGGGCGAAGTACGGACGTTCACGACGACGGGTGCCGGACTGGGTCGACTGGCCGACTGGCCGACGGCGCAACGCTGTGTGTGCCGATAATGCCATCCGCCCTGGTCAGGGTGGCCGCAGCCGTCGGGGCCGGTGGCTGCGCGAGGATGCCACCTCATCGTGCTTCGGCTGACCTATCTCGGTGTCACGAACGCGTTCGCGCTGCTGCGCCTGCTGCCCCGCAGCGATCACGACAAGGACATCGAGATCCTCACCCTGCGACACCAGATCGCCGTGCTGCACCGCCAACTCGACGGCCACCGGATCCAGCTCCAGCCCGCCGACCGCGCCCTGCTCGCCGCACTCCTGCACACGCTGCCGCGGCCAACCCTGCGCGACCTGCGGCTACTCGTGCGCGCGGAGACGGTGCTGCGCTGGCGCCACAACCTGATCGCTCTGAGGGGTGCAAATGGACGGTTTCGCTGATCAGGCCGCTCGCTGATATTCGTGGAGGAGGCCGCCGAGGCGGTCGATGCGTCTGATCGGGCTGGTCGGATCACCGGCCGGTGTCGACGGGTCGGGCGTGTCGAGGTCGATCCCGCGGTGGGGTCGGGCGGTGTTGTAGTGCTCGACGTAGGTCGACAGGACCTGTTCGGCGTGGCGCCGGTTCCAGATCAGGGACCAGTCCAGGCACTCAGCGCGCACGGTGCGGACCCAGCGTTCCGCGAAGGCATTCGCCTTCGGCGCTTGGACCGGTGTCCTTAGGATCCGGATGCTCTCGTCCGCGAAGACGCCGTCGAAGCCGCGGACGAACTTGGTGTCCCGGTCGCGGACCAGGAACTTGTACGGCCCACCGCCGTTGTCGCCGAGGTGGTAGACGAGGTTCCGCACCTGCTGCGTGACCCACGCGGCGCTGGGGTGTTCGGTCACGCCGGCGAGCCAGACCCGGCGGCGGTCAAGCCCAACGAAAAACAGCACGTACAGCCTGGTCAACGTCACGGTGTCGACAGTCAGGAAGTCGCACGCCAACACGCCCCGGGCCTGATCGCGCAGGAACTGCGACCAGCTCGGACCGCCACCGCGACGAGGCGCCGGACCAAGACCGTGGCGGCGCAGGATGTTGCGCACGGAGGTCGCCGAGACCTGGACGTGCAGCTTGCGGCATTCGCCGACGATCCGCGGATAGCCCCAGCGGGGATTCTCCCGGGCCAGCCGGAGCACCAGCTGCGCGACCACATCGTCGAGACGCCGGCCACGACGCTGCTGCGGGTAGGTCCAGTGGCGCCGGACGAGGTCTCGATGCCAGCACAGCAGCGTTGCAGGCGTGACGAGAAACGCCGACCAGCGCGGGCGGGGCAACAGCTGAGCCAGCGAGGCCAGCAGCATCCGATCAGATGAGGTGTACCGCGGCCGAGCGACCTGACGGCGCAGTACGGCCAGCTGATGGCGAAGGACCGCGATCTCGACGTCCTTCTCGTCAGGCCGCGCACCCAGGCCGACCACGCCGAGCAGCCTGCGCACCAGCAAGAACATCACCATCGACACCATAACCCGGCATGATCCCCGACGCGCTGTTCGCGCAGCTCAGCGCCCCTAACCGACTAGTTGCACCCCACACGGCCGGCGCAATGCGCGGCAGGGCCTGCAGCACGGCGAAGTTCGCCTGCGGGGCGTTACGGGCGATCTTCCGCGCGAGGTCGAGTGCCGCGGTGCCCACGGTGCCCGTCTCGACCACGTACTGCGTCAGGCCCGCGGCCTGGCCCTCGTCCGCCGTCAGGCGCCTGCCGGTGAGCATGAGATCCATGACCCGCGCCACGCCGATGAGCCCGGGAAGCCGCACCGACCCGCCCCCGCCGAGGAAGAGCCCCCGCTGTCCCTCGGGTAGGGCGTAGAACGCCGAGCGGTCGGCGACCCGGAGGTGGCGCACGCCGCCGCGAGCTCCGGCCCACCGCCGACGACCGCGCCTGTCAGGGCCGCCACGGAGGGGATCGGGCCGCCCTCGATCGCGTCCAGGGCGCGGTGCCAGAACTGCGAGTGGGCTACGCCGGCGAAGGCATCGCGGTCCGCGAGCTCATGAAGGTCAAGGCCGGCCGAGAAATGATCGCCGTCCGCGGCGAGGACCGCAGCGCGGTAGGCGGGAGCGACCTCCCGGAACACCCGTTCCAGGCCGTGGATGGTCGCGTCGTCGAGGGTATTTCGCTTATGCGGACAGGCAGGTGTCACGACGAGGACCTGGCCCTCCGCCTGCAGCCGCACGGACGCCGGCAAGGCGGAGGCCAGCGGTGGCGCCGTGGCCTCGACCTGCGACTCGACGTTCACCGCCATCGCCCACTTAATCAGGCTTCCTGTCTATTGTTCCGGAATCACGGCACAGCGACGCCCTCGGATCCACGGGTTGGCCGCGACGCCTGGTGCAGCCCGGACTCCGAGCGAGATGGATCAGCTCGGACGCCGCAGCTTCGACACCGCTCAGGGAAGGCTCCGACGGAGCGACAGCCGCTGCCGCGAACGCCCGCACTTCCGCTGAGCGGGTCGATCCATTTCGGTCATGAGGCCTCGGCGAGGACCCGTGCGGAGTCGGTGTCCGCCTGCTCCTGGGGTCCGGCTCCCTCGACGGACAGGTGGGGGGTGATGCGGTCGGCCCATCGGGGGTAGGCCCACACCCGCGCGTCGATCATCCGCATGAGGGCCGGAATGAGCACCATGCGGACCACGAAGGCGTCCACGATGACCGCGAGCGCCAAGCCGATGCCGATGCAGGCCACGATCCGCTGGCCGCTGAATCCGAACGAGGAGAAGACGCACAGCATGATCAGGGCGGCGGTTCCGATGACCTTGGCGGTCTCGCCGAGGCCCACGCGGATCGCCCGGGTGTTGTCGCGGGTGTGGGTCCACTCCTCGTGCATGCGGCTGACCAGGAACACCTGGTAGTCCATCGAGAGGCCGAACATCACGCCGACGATCATGATGGGGACGATGTAGGAGATCGGCGCGCCGTCCCCGACGCCGAGCAGGTTGCTGGCCCAGCCCCACTGGAAGATCGCAGTGATCGCGCCGAGGCCGACGACGATCGTCGTGAGGTTGCTCAGGGCGCCGACCAACGGCAGCAGCAGGCTGCGGAACGCCAACGCCAGCAGCAGGAACCCGAGCACGGCGACCAGGCCCAGGTAAAGGGGCAGCTTGCTCATCAGCGCGTGCGCGATGTCGATGTCGGTGGCCGTCTTGCCGCCGACGTGCACCTGGAGGTCGCTGCCGTTCGCGGCGGCCGGGATCACGTCGGTGCGAAGGTGGCCGACCAGGTCGACGGTCGCCTTGGCCCCGGCGCTGCTCGTCGGGGTGACCTGGATGACCTCGAGCCCCGCACGGGCAGGGGTGGGGGCCGAGACGGCGGCGACGTCCGGCACCGAGCGCAGTTCGTTGGCCAGCGCGTCCAGCGCCTGGGTGGACCTGGCGTCAGGAGTCTCGGCGACCAGAAGGAGAGTGGCGTCGATGCCGGCGCCGAACGCGGGGCTCATGAGTTCGTAGTACTGGCGCGAGGCCGAGCCGGTCGGGTCGCTGCTGGCATCGGCCTCGCCGACCCGCATCGACAGCACCGGGACCGCCAGCGCGGCCAGCAGAATCAGGGCGAGTGCGGCCATCGGCACCGGCATGCGGGTCACCAGTCGGGCCCACCGGCCGGCCGGGGTACGGCGTAGGCCGGCCTCGGTGCTCGTCCCGGACAACACCTCCGAGGTCTCACCGGCCAGCAGCAGGCGGCGCTGGCGCTTGGACAGCACACGCAGACCGAGGACGGACAGCAGCGCGGGCAGCAGGGTGATCGCCGCCAGCACGGTGAACAACACGGTGACCGCCGCCGCCTGGCCCATCCCGGTAAGCACGCCCATGCCGACGACGAATATCGCCAGCAAAGCGGCGATCACCGTCAGACCGGCGAAGATCACGGCTCGGCCGGAGGTGGTCACGGCCTGCACGATCGCCTCGGTGACCGACGCTCCGCCCATGACAGCCTTGCGGTACCGGTTCACGATGAACAGCGCGTAGTCGATACCCACGCCCAGACCGATCAGCGACCCCATCGTGATCGAGTCGCTCGACAGGTCGACGACGTGCGAACCGACCATGACGAGCAGCAGCGAGACGACGACCCCAGCCACGCCGGTCACGATCGGCAGCGCCGCCGCCCACACCGATCGGAACATCAGCAGCAGAACCGCCAGCGCCGCCAGAATGCCGACGATCTCCGCGATTCCACCCGACTTGGTTTGCGGCGCGAACGCCTGCCCACCGATCTCGACCCGCAGCCGGCTGCCGTCGATCGACTGTGCGGCCTTCTCGACCTGGTCCAGCTTGACGTCGTCGGTCGCGGTGACGAGCGCGTAGGCGGTGTTCTGGCCCGCGTTGAGCTGCCCGCCGCCGCCGGGCGCGTAGGGGCTCTGAACGGCCTTGACACCAGGTAGCGCCGCAACGTTCGTCAGCATGCCGGCGACCTCGCTGCGCACCTCGGCCGCATCCACCGCCTGCCCGGAGGTGTGCCAGACGATCCGGCCGACCTCGGTCGAGCCGGCCGACGTGCCCAGCAGCGCATAAGCATGGGCCGACTCACTGTTCGGCAGGTCAGCGACGGTCTTGAAGTTGGATCCCATCCCGACGACCAGGCCGACCAAGACGACGAGAATCCCAGCCCACCCCCCCACAACGACAAGACGATGGCGAGCACACCACCGGGCAAGAACAGACACGGAACTGCCTCCCAAGAGCTCAAATCTGGCAGTTCACGGTCCCGCGGAAGCCAGCCCGGCACATCCGCCAGGCGATGTCATCCCCCCGTACCACCAGCGCAGTACACCGACCCACCGCCTGCTCCGGCTGGCTCGCTCCAACCTCTTCGCATGCGCCCTCCTCGCATCCGGTGGCGGCCCCTGATGGGCCGAACGGGACGCCGATGCCTGGGCCGCGCGACCCGTGCGCAACGGTCGGCGGCCCGGCTCCGCGACGAAACCAACGTCACCTGCCAACGGTCTCCGTCACCGGATCCCGGCGCTGCCATCGGCTACGGCTGAGCCGGCTTGGAGTACCACGGGCGCGGTAGCCGGGATTGTCGGCACATACAGGACGTCGGATAGGCCTCAGCGAGACAGGATCGTCTCGTACACAACAACCGGACCTCCGAGCCGAAATCCCAGCACCGGTTCTCTGCCGGGCCCTCTGCCCGCATTACATGCCAGTCGGCTGTCGAGACCATGCGTCCGCGCAGCGAACGGCGCGGAAAGGAAAAATCATGTATCGGCGACTCATCCTCTTCGGCGTGGCCATCACGGCGTTGGCGGCATGCAGACCCGCGGACACACCGGTCGCCACCTCCGCCGCGAGTCCGACACCTTCATCCGTCACGACGTACGTGCCAGCGAGCCCGACAGCTGGGACCGGCGACCCGGACGACACCTCCGCGTATGTCAGCCAGTTTCGCCAAGAGTTTCCCGAGGTCGCCGACGGAAAGACCGACGCGCAGATCCTCCGCGACGGCGAGTCTGACTGCTCGGATATGGCCGCCAGCTGGAAGATAGTCACGCCTTCCATGGGACAGCGCTATAACCTAGGTAACTCGACAGCCGACCAAGCCGTTCTCTACAACATTGCGCTGCTGGACATGTTCGCTCTCTGCCCCGCCCGCTGATGTCTGTTGCGTTCGCGGATGCGGTGGTCGGGACCGGCGGCCAGGCATGATCGGATGGTGGCTCGCTGCCGTCCTCGTCCGCCGGTCCCGGTCGCGGAGTTCGCCGGCTTCCGGTTCCCACCGGAGGTCATCGTTCTGGGAGTTCGCTGGGCACTAATGCATGGCCGGGCCCAGCGGTCGAGCCGCCCGGTCAGGCATGATCGAGTAGTGCATCGTCGGCGTGTCCGTCCCGTGGTTGCGGACTCCGAGTTCGCCGGCTTCCGGTTTCCGCCGGAGGTGATCGTGCTGGCGGTGCGGTGGTACCTGCGCTACGGGCTCTCCTACCGCGACGTCGAGGAGCTGCTGTCCGAACGCGGCATCGACGTCGACCACGTGACGATCTACCGCTGGGTGCAGAGGTTCACGCCGGGGTCGTCGAGACCGGCAGCTCCGCGGCGCCGCGTGATCGTCCATCGCGTGTGCTGGTTGTCGTGCCGTGTTCAGGCCTCGCGGTGAGGCGTCGTCATTCGAACTCGTCGTCGCGGAGTGAGGCGGCGACGACCGTGTCGGCGTGTCGGAAGGCCCAGCGGCCGAGCGCGCAGATCGGTTCGAGCAGGTCGACGCCCGGCTCGGTCAGTTCGTACTCGACTCGTGGCGGGGCCTCGGCGTACCGGTGGCGGCGAATCAGTCCGACCCGTTCGAGGCGGCGCAACGTGTCGGTGAGCACCTTGTGGCTGATCTCGCCGATCTCGGCCTGCAACAGGCTCGGACGCTTCGGGCCGTCGCGCAAGGCGTAGACGACGACCGCGGTCCAGCGGCTGACGAACAGGTCTAGGGCCACCCGTGCCGGGCAGTCCGCGGCGAAGTCCCCGTACGGCGGGAACTCGGCGGGCGGGAGGCGAACGTGTTCGGAGGCGGCCGACTCGGAACGCATGTCGTTCAGTCTCATCGACCGACAGGCACCCGAAGGTGCGTATCGGCTTTCCTAGCGTCGTTCTGGCGACCCGTGATCCCGCGTTTCGCCAGAACGACAGAGATGACAGCCCCGAGGGAGATGCTGTGCGAATTGCCACGATCGGCGCCGGCGCGATGGCCGAGGCGCTTGGTGCCGGCTGGACGGAGGCCGGGCACGAGGTACTTGTCACGGCTCGCTCACCACAGCGTGCTGCCACACTCGCCGCGCGCCTCGGCGGACGGGCGGCGGCCGGGAACCTGCGTGAAGCGGCCGCCTTCGGCGAGGTGATCCTGCTCGCGGTGCCCGGCGAAGCGGCGACGGATGCGCTGACTGCCGCCGGAGCGGCCGACGGCGCGTTCGCCCGCCGTCCTCTGATCGACTGTACGAACGCTTTCGCCGCCGATGCGTTCACCGCGGCGCCGAACTCGTTCACCCTCGCCATGTGCACGGTCGCCGAACGGGTCGCAAAGGTCGCGGTCGACGCGCGCGTGGTCAAGGCGTTCAGCATGCTCGCCGCCGAGATCTGGCGCGGAGGTGAGCGCTCCTATGACGCGAGACCGCTGACGGTGCCGTTGTGCGGCGACGATCCGGATGCGCTCGCGACGGTCGGGAAGCTGGTCAGAGACCTGGGATGTCATCCGGTCGACGCGGGTGGCCTCGACCGGGCCCAATACGTCGAGGCGATGACAGCTTTCGTCATGGGGCTGTGGTTCGCCGGCCACGACGCCCGCGCCACACTGCCGCCGCTCGAGTCGGCCTTCGCGCACCCCGACTGAGAGAGCTCCGTTACCTACGAACAGCCGGGGCCGAACGGGCGGCGGACCCTGTAGCGTGCCAGAACTCGATTTCGGGTTGCTGACCTGCGGGTTCGTCGCTCGGCCCCGTGGCGCATGATCGTCCTCATGGGGCTGCGGCTGGTGTACTTGGTCATGGTGCGAGTGTTCGGCTGGCTCGTCCTGCTCACCCGTAGCGATGCGGCAAGGACGGCGGAGCTGCTCGTGCTGCGCCACGAGGTAGCCGTGCTGCGTCGCCAGGTCGGCCAGCCTCGGTTCACCTGGCCCGACCGTGCGGTCCTGGCCGCGCTGGCCCGGCTGTCGCCCCGGGAGGTCCGGTCCTGCCGGCTGGTGACCCCGGCGACGTTGCTGGCCTGGCACCGTCGCCTGGCCAGACGACGGTGGACCTACCCGCACCGGGTCGGCCGCCCGCCGGTGGACGAGGAACTGCGAACGCTGGTGATCCGCGTGGCCAGAGACAACCCCACCTGGGGGCACCACCGTATCCAAGGAGAACTCCTCGGCCTCGGTCACCGGATCGGCACGGGCACCATCCGTCGAATCCTCGCCCGCGCAGGCCTCGGCCCAGCGCCTCGCCGCCATGCCGACACCACCTGGCGTACCTTCCTCAAGGGCCAGGCCAGCGGCCTGCTGGCCACGGATTTCCTCCACCTGGACACGATCACGCTGCGCCGGCTGTACGCACTGTTCGTGATGGAGATCCAGACCCGTCGTGTCCACATCCTCGGCGTGACCGCTCACCCGACCGGAGCCTGGGTCACCCAGCAGGCACGCCACCTGGTCATGGACCTGGAGGGGCGGCTCGACGCGTTCCGGTTCCTGATCCGCGACCGGGACGCGAAATACACGAAGGCGTTCGACGACGTCTTCGACTCCGAAGGCATCCAGGTCCTGCGGACTCCGCCGCGGACACCGCGGGCGAACTGCTACGCCGAGCGGTTCATCCGCTCGGTCCGCCAGGAGTGCACTGACCGGCTCCTTCTCTACGGTGAGCGCCACGCCACCGCCGTGCTCGGCGAGTACGCCCGCCACTTCAACGATCATCGTCCTCATCAAGGACGAGACCAGCGCCCACCGAACCACGACCCGGTCACACCGCTCCACGGGCCGATCCGTCGCCGCAAGGTCCTGGGCGGCGTCATCAACGAGTACCACCGCGCCGCTTGACCGGGCAGCGAAACCGCAGGTCACGCCCCCAGATCGAGTTTTGGCACGCTACAGGCCAAGCTCAGGGGGCAAATCGCTCGCCGAGCGGACTGCATCGGGACCGTTACCATCGCCGGCCTGACCCAGGTCCGCGCTCGTGAAATAAGCTACCTAAATCCCCGTCGTCGTGAGCTGATCATGCGGCGCCCAGGCTGAATCGGGCTGATTCTGGGCGGGCTGCGGCACGCGACCCCGCGCCTGTTGGGTGCCAGAACTCGGCCATCGGGGTTGATCTGCGGTTCCAGGCGGCTGGTTCGTATTCGTTGATTAGGCCGCCGGCGGCGGGCCGGCGTTTGATCCGTTCGGCCGAAAGGAGGGCTCGCCGGCCGACGCCGGCGGGCGTTCAAGGCCTACGGGGGGTCGCGGTGTCGAAGGTGAGGCCGCTGGTGCCCTCGCCGCGGCCGGTGGTCACCCGGCGGGCGATCCAGCGGGCGTAGCGGCCGTCGGCGCGGCGGGCGAGCACGGGGACCCGGCGCACGGTGACGCCCTCGCGGGGGACCTCCTCATCGAAGATCGCCAGCGGCTGGCCCGGCGCGAGCAGGACGCCGAGTGGCTTTGCGGACGATCCGGACAGCTCGCCCTTGCGTAGCTCGATCGTGGCGTCGGCGCGGCGGGTGGGCACCAGTGGGACCCAGTTGCCGGGCACGGTGGTGGCCAGCAGGTAGTCCAGCTCGGCGCCAGGCTCGGTACCCGGCGTCGGCGCCGGCGGCGGTGGCTCGTCCGTGCGGCGGCGCGGCTGGCCGCTGGGGCCGGTCACGACCCGCTCGACCGCCCAGGCCAGGTTCGCGGCCTCGTCGCGCAGGTAACCGACCTCCTCCAGGGCCGGGCCTTCGAGGACGGCCGGGCCGGCCGGCGGGACGAGCAGGCCGGGCAGAGCGTCGACCTCGAACAGCTGGAACCGGCCGCGTTCGTCGGCGCGGGGCACCACGATCGTCTCGCCGAAGGTCGTCGTGTAGCTCAGCCGGTCGATGATCGTGAGCGCGCCGCGCGGCACGTCCAGCGGGACGACGAGCCAGTCCTGGCTGTGGACCAGCGCGAACTCGGCCAGGGCGAGGCGGGCCAGGTCGTGCGGCGCCGCCTCCAGCGCGCCGACGTTGACCTGGGCGTCCTCGAACTCCCAGTAGCGGTCGACCGGCTGACCGGGGAACGTCAGCGGGGTCGCCCACACCGGCTTCGCGGGTGTGCTGGTGGCGGACGGGGTGCCGCCGGGCGCGGTGGAGACGTGGCCGAGGTGGTACCAGTCGGGCCGGCCGCCGGGGAACGCGGGCGCCGTCAGCCGGTGCGGGCCGGCGGACAGGTCGAAGGCGTACTCCAGCCGGGCCGGCATCCAGCAGCCGGGCTCGTCGCCGCCGCGATACCAGCGTAGCCACGCGGCGGCCGTGGCCGCTGCCGCCGCAGGCAGCCACGGCGGCGGGGTGGGCGCCGCCAGCGCCGCCGCGATCCGCTCCCCGTCGGGGACCCGGTCGGCGAACACGTCCATCAGTACTGACGCGCCGGGGTCGAACGGGTCGGCGGGCGGGTCGGGCATCCGGCAGGCGGCGAGTACCGCGGCGGTGAGGCTGGCCGCGCCGAACCCGGCCTCGGCCAGGTCGGCCAGGAACTGGGCGCCCGCGTCGAACCGCGCGCGCAGGCCCGGCGGGCGGTGAGGCTCGCTCTCCACGGCCGCTTCGAGGAGGTCCCCCGGGCCGAGCGGGCGCATCGGCGCGCCACCGCCCGCGGGACTGGTGGCGGCGGCGGCGGTGCCGGCGCCGGTGCCTGGGCGCCAGCCGTCGACCGGGATGGACGTCCAGCTTGCCATGACCGACACCGGGCTGCCGGAGTCCTCGCCGCGGAACTCGCCGAGCTGCCACTGCCGGGCCAGCAGCCACGCCGGGTCGTGGACCCGTGCCTCGATGCCGGGGCTCGGGTCGCCGGACACCGACTGCGGCTCCAGTCGGACCCAGGAGGGCGAGTCGCTGAGGAAGACCTCCTTGAACTCGTCCGGCACGGGGCGCACCCGCGCGCCGTCGCACTCGTCCACAGCCCCGCCTCTCTCCGGTATCTCGGGTTTCTGTCCGGTGTTCCGCCGCGAACAGGGATCAGCTCGACGCACCCGCGAAGCCGACGGCGTCGGCACGGCGAGGCGCCAGCAGGCTGCCACCGCGGCCGCCAATGGCGACGTCCACTCCCACCAGGACGACGTCCAGAAGATCTGTCAGACGGTGCGCGTCGCCGGCGACGCGCACCGTCTGACAGATCTTTGGCTGCGATGGTGTGCGCGTGGTGGGTGGGAACGCTTGCGGGAGCGGCACTATATGTCCTCGACGAACGGCGCGGGGACGTCGAGCTCGCGCTCCGCCAGCGCCTGGAGGTCCAGCACCCGCTCGTTGCGCAGCGAGAAGCTGGCGAACAGCATCGCGGGCAGGACCCGGCCCAGCCAGGCGCTGAACTCCAGCGTGGTGGCCCGCAGCTTCGCCAGGTCGAGGGTCTGGGACAGGGTTGCGTCGAGCCGGTCGGCGGCCGTGTGAGCGTCGTCCGGGGAGACCGCGATGAGGATCGCCTGTGGCGGCCGGGCGTCGGGCGCGTCGGCGTGGACGGCGACCCCGCTGGCCAGGCGCTGGCCGGCCGGCCCGCCGCGCGGCACGACCTCCACCCACTCGTCGACGACCAGGCCGGTCACCGGTGCGGCCGGCGCCCCGCTGGCCGCACCGAGAACCAGGCCGTCGCCGACGTCGACGACGACGCAGGTCGCCGGCGCGTCCGGAGGCGGGCGGCCGGCGCCGAACTCCAGGCTCAGCCAGAACGTGGCGTCCGCGGTGCGCGGCTGCCCGGCGGCCGCGCCGCCGAACTGGCCGACGGAGAGCCGGTAGGCGGCCGCGGTCGCGGGCGAGGCGTCGAGGTGCAGCAGCGTCTCGGTGTGCCGCGCGACGGACGGGCGCACGCTGGCCGCGTCGCGCAGGAAGCGCGCGAGCCGGGACCGCGGCGCCTCGACGCGCCCGAGCCGGCGCACGAACGGGTCGCCCGCCGCGGCATTCACCGGTGACATCCGGGGCAGCAGCCGGAACTCGTCGCCGAAGACCGCCGCCGCTGCCGCGGCCCAGTCCGGCGTCGCGGCCGCCGTCGCTGCCCTGGCCTTCTCGACGCGCTGGCGGGCGGTGGCCTTGGCGACGTCGGCGCCTGCCGGATCGATGCCGAACCACACCAGCGCGGCGGCGTCACCGTTCGCGGCGGTGGCCAGCGCCGCGATCGCCGCCTCGACCCGCGGGCGCACGTCCTGCACGTCGACGGTGTGCGTGGGCTCGGAACCTGAGGCAGCCAGATCGGCCGGGGCGAGCAGGCGCGCCGCCGCCAGCAGCTGGCGCAGCGCCCGGGCATGCTGGACCAGCCGCCGCATCGGTGGGGCCAGCGCGCCGCCGGTGACCGTCGCGGTGATCGTCCCGGCGGTTCCCGCGGGTGCCGCCGCCGTGAGCAGCCGGGCCAGCGACGCGTCGTCGCCGCAGGCGTACACCAGGTCGGAGGCAGAGACACCCAGCTGGTCGAGGGTGACCGCCCCGGCGACCGGGACGCCGGCCGCCGGCCCCAGCCGCGCGCGCAGCCAGCGTTCCAGCCGGGGCTCGGCCGACGCCCGCGGGGTCCGCGACACCCAGCCCGCCGCGGGCGGTAGGTCGCCGGCGCCGGCGAGCAGCAGGACGATGTCGCGATGGGTGATCGGTACGCCGGTCGTCGGGGTGCGCGTGAACTCCGGCTCCGGCGGGGGCAGTGCGCCCGCGCCGGCCGCGTCCAGGGTGGCCGCCGCCCGGGCGGTGCCGCCGGTGACCAGCTGGTGCACGCTCTCGGCCAGCAACAGGTCCGCGACCGCGTCGTAGGCGGCCGCGGCGTCGTCGAGGACCGCGTCGACGTCGTCGGTCTCGTCCGTGCTGACGGTCCACGGCCCGGCAAGGAACGGATTGTCCGGGCGGCGGGCGAGCGCGGTGTGCACCTGCGCGCGAGGTACGCCGAGCAGCGCCACGCCGTCGAGGATGCCGGCGCGGGTGATCCCGTCCGGCGCGCCGCCGCCGGTCTGGGCGCCGGCGGCCAGCGGGGCGAGGTTGCGCAGCGTCGGGACGAACCGGGCCAGGCCACCCTCCTGGAGCGCCCGCTCGACCCGGTAGCCCAGGACCGCGCCCAGCGGCTGGCCGGCGCGCACGCCGTCGAGGATCCACGTCGCCGTGCGGATGCTGCCGCTGGACAGGTCCAGGTCGTACGCCTGGCCCTGGTGCGCGAGGCTCGCGCTGCGCAGCACGCCGGCCGTGGTCGCCTGGGCCAGGCTCGGCGCGTGGATGTACCCGCCGCGCGGCGGGCGGGGAGCGCCGGGGCCAGGCAGGTCGTCGACCCAGCCGTACGCGCCGAGCGTCAGCCCGGAGGGGTCGGTGGCGCGCACGCCGCGCAGCCGGGTGGTGGCCAGCGACGTGAGCCAGGCGTCCAGCCGGTGGGAGCAGCAGTCGAGCGCCTCGGCGACGGCGAGGCGGCGCTGCTCCAGCGGGGCGTCGGCCAGCTCCTGGGCCGCCTGGGCGAACCGCGACTGGTCGTAGCCGACCAGGAACGAGACCCCCAACGCCTTGCCGAGCAGCGTCTCGCTTTCCCGCGCGTCGGCGACCTGCAGCAGCGACGTGCGCAGCCCGGCGAGCGGCTGGTAGGAGGCCAGCGTGCTCGCGTCCGCCGGGCCGAACGAGTCACCGAGCGCCGCCGCGGCCCGGCGCAGCGCGTCGGGGCTGGGCGACGCGAGCGCCTGGCGGACGGCGGTGCCCAGCGTCGGGTCCCGGCCGGCGAGCAGCTGGTCGATCCGGAAGCCCAGGATCGCGTCGACGCCGGCCGCCGAGAGCGGCTGGTCCCCGCCAGTGGCGAAGCGCTGGTGGCGGCGCTGCGCCTCCAGGCTCATCTCCAGCAGCGCCTGCAGCACGGTCGAGATCGTGCGGTGCTCGCCGGCCAGCATCCGGCGGACGAACTCCCGGTCGCCGTAGCGGTCGTCACCGTCGGCGCCGGTGTCGACGGCGTCGCCGTCGGCGACGAGCGGGAGCAGCAGCGGGCGGGTGAGGCTGCCGAAGCTGATGTAGCCCAGCCGGCCGAAGTCCAGCCCGAAGTCCTTGGCGAGGATGTCGCGCATGACGACCTCGTTGTTGTACTTGGGTCGGTCGTCGCCCAGCGGGTCGTAGAACGTCAGGGCGTCCAGCAGCGCGTCCAGGTCGGGCAGGCCGGCGCGCATCCGGGTCCCGATCATCGTCGGCGCGGTGCCGAGCACGTCGAGCAGGCTGCTGGCGGCCGTCGGCGCGTCGGAGCCGGCGAGCAGCAGGCCGCGGGCCCTGGCCAGGGTCGGCTCCAGCCGGGGCATCGGGCCGGCGACCGGCGTCGGCCCGCCGGTGTCGACCACCGGCAGCACGCCGTAGGGCTGCCGGCCGATCCGCAGCGCCGGCAGCGGCCCGCGCCCGCGTACCACCTCCTCGAAGGTGGCGCGCAGCTGGGCGCGGGTGGCCTCGCCCATGGTCAGGCCCGTGGGCGTCGCCTGGACGAGGGCGTCGAGGTAGGTGTCCCAGGTGCCCGGCCACAGCGCGACGTGGGCGGCGGAGGCGAGCCGCTGGTCGGTCTGGTCCGCGCCGTCGACGCCGGCCAGGGCATCCGCGCCGATGCCCAGCGCGGCGGCCAGCAGCGGCCCGTCCGCGTCGGGCTCCGGCGGCGCCTGCGTGCCGTCCGGCGGCGTGGGCACGGTGCGCCGGTGCCACGCCGACCGGTCGCGTTCGGTGTTGTTGGTCGGCGTCCCCGGCGCCAGCAGCTCCACGCCGCCGGTGTGCCGGTGGGCGGTGAGCAGCTCCGTCAGCTCGGTCGTCCCGTCGCCGTCGCGCACGCCGTAGACCAGCAGCCGGAACGGGCCGGTGTGCCCGCCGAGTGGGATGGTGAACGCCATCCCGGCGGCGACGGCCGCGTCGAAGTCGACCACCCATTCCGCGCCGGCGCCGACGGTGAGGCCGGCCGCGGCGGTGAGCGCCCCACCGCGGCTCGGGCCCAGGACCAGCGGCCGGCGCACCGGCCCGCCCTCGCCGGTGGCGACGAGCTCGCCGGCCTGGAAGAGCCGGCCGGTGAAACGGTCGGGCAGGCCGCGGGCCACCGGGGGCGAGGACGGGATGCCCGCCGCCACCAGGAACAGCGGCTCGGGCGTCGGCGCGGGCGGGTGGGGGCGGGCGAACGGGTTCGCCGGGGTCATGGCGGTGGCGACCCAGGAGGCCCTGTCCGGGCGGACCGCGCCGCGCAGGCCGGCGCGCGCCTCGGCCACGGGCACGCCCCGCCACAGCTTGCGCCAGTAGTCGGCGCCGGCATCCTCCTCGGCCTGGTCGAGCGGGCGGTCGAGCTGGTCGACGTGCACGTCGTCGGGGTAGACGCGCACGCGCAGCCGGGTGCCGTCAGCGCTGTACCGGGTCTCGAGCCGCACGGGCAGCAGCACGAGCGGCCGGCGGCCGGGAGCGGTCGGTGAACTCGGCACGGCGCTCAGCCCTTCGCCAACGTGGGGCGGATGAGGTCCCAGGCGTCGAACACCGCGCGGACCGGGTCCTGCAGCAGCAGGTGCGCGGTGTCGCTGGCGGCCTTTCCCCAGCCGAGCGACGCCGGGCCGGCGGTGGGCACCGGGTCGAGGAACCCGTCGCCCGCCGGGGTCTGGCCAGTGAGGGTGAAGTGGTTCCAGGCCAGCGCGTCGCGGTCGGCGGGGTGGGGGTTGCCGCTGTAGACGTCCAGGCCGAAGCGGGGGGCCGACGGGTGCTCGGCCAGCACGAACCACCACCGCGTCGGGCCGGTGCCGACGGCGGACACGTCGGCGGCGGCCAGCTCGAAGCCGACGAGCAGGATGTCGGGCGCGCGGTGCTCGGTGAACACGATCGGCGCGACGGCGCCGTGCCCACCGAACACCGGCCGGCCGGCGGCGTCGAGGCTGTCCGAGCGCAGCGCCATGACCAGCAGCTCCGGGTGGCGGCGGACCAGCTCGCCGCGCACGACCAGGACGAGCATCCGGGCGTGCGCGGCGCCCAGGTGCGAGCCGAGCGGCCCGCCGCCCAGGGCGTGCACCGGCGCCGCCAGCTCGTCGGCCTCGCCCGACCAGAACCTGCGGAAGTTGGTACCGCGCGGGTCGGACGGATAGCCGCGCCACAGCAGCTCGCGGGACATCTCGTGGTTGAGGCCGACCAGGAAGGCCTCGACGAACCGCGGGTTGGCGGCGACCACGGTCACCAGGTCCGGCTCGGCGACGCTGTCGAAGCCGGGCAGCAGCCAGGACGGGTCCGCGTCGAGCAGCGCCTGGTACATCGGCCGGGTGAACACCGGCGCCGCCACCAGCGGGCGCACCTGGGAGCTGTCGAGCCAGCCGTCCGGCAGCCACTCGGGCGGCTCGCCGACCCGGTCGCGGACCTGTGCCGGGACGGTGACCGCCGGGTTGAGCTGGGCCAGTAGATGGGGCACGTCGACGGTGGCCGCCGGCCGCGGCGGGGTGGCCGGCCAGGTCTGCGCGACCAGCTGGCCGTAGAGCCGGCGCAGCCGGTCGACGGCCTCCTGCGGCGGCTGGATGGTCGGCAGCGGCTGGTGGACGTGCAGGTAGTTGTTGATGAAGAACTGCATGTCGGTGTCCAGGCCGCACAGGTCCGGCACGTCGTCCGGGGGCAGCTGCTTGCGGGCGAGCCAGGCCAGCACCGCCTCGACGATCGGGTCGGGGAAGAGGTCGGGCTCCTCGAAGCAGCCGTTGGCCAGCCGCTCGGCGCCGGGGACGCTGAAACCGCCGCCCAGCAGGCCGGCGAGGATGTCGTCGGGCAGGAACTCCCGCGCGGCGTTGACGAGCTGGCTCTCGTCGAGGCAGCCGATGGCGAGCTTGGCGAGCACCGCCTCGTCCGGGTTGCCGCCGGCCAGCCCCGCGAGCTGCTCGGCCGGCAGGTCGAGCTGGTCGAGCACCTGGGCCGGGTCGATGACCGGGATCAGGACCACGCCCCCGTCGATCCCGCCACCGCCGACGTCGATCCCGCCACCGCCGACGTCGATCCCGCCACCGCCGACGTCGATCCCACCGCCGCCCAGGTCGATCCCGCCGAGATCGATGTCGCCGCCGTCGTCGAAGGCGACAGGCTGGGCGGCGTCCGGCTCGCCCGCCTCGGCCCCGAGGTATCCGGCCGGCTCGGCAGCCGGGGACTCCGCTGCCAGGGTGGAGCTGGTCGTCGTGACCTCGCCGGTCGGGGGGGTGGGCGCTCCTGCGTCCACCCCGGGCGTCGCCGTGTCGATCACCACGACCTCGCCGGACGTCGTGGGACCCTCCGTCCCGACCACGATGATCTTGACGGGCGGCTCAACGAGCGCCGCGGCGGCCACCTCGAAGGCGTGCAGGTCCAGGGTGTCCTGGGCGGCCTGGGCGAGCGCGGCCTGGTCCTCACGGATGGCCGCGACCAGCAGCGGGGGATCGGCGCTGACCTTGGCCACCTCCGCCACCTCGGCCACGCCCAGGGTGCCGAGCAGGTCGCCGCCGTTCGTCGTCACGGCCTGGACAAGGGTCCGCTTGTCGAGGCTCTCGCGCGCCGCGGCGGCGAGCGCCGCCGGGGCCGGCCCCCGGTCGACGGCGTCCGCCAGCGGCAGCAGGTCGTTCGCCGCGGCCCGCGCGGTCGCCGGATCGGCGGACTTGGCGATCGCCGCGAGCGGGGCGAGCAACGCCGTGGCCCGGTCGTGCTCGGCGGCCGGGTCGGCGGGCACGGCGGCCTGCACGGCCTTCAGGTTGCGCTCGGCCACCCACTGCTCCAGCGGGAAGACGAACATGACCTCCGGCAGTACGGGCGCGTGCTGGACGGCCTTGGTCATCGCGTCGGCGAGCGTGTCGACGGTGGCGAGCTGTCTCGCGAGCTCGAAGACGGTCCCGGCACCCGCGCCGGGCTGGCCGGTGGCCTGCTCGACCGCGGCCGGGCTGACCGCCGCCGCGGCCCGCAGGGGCATCCGGCTCATCCAGCTGTCGTCGTACCGGCGCCGGAAGTCGGCCAGAGCGCCGCCAGGGCCGGTCAGGTAGGCGCCAGGGCTGGCAGGGCCGGCCGGACTGGTGGGGCCGGCGGGGCGGACACCGTAGCGGCCCGCGAGCCGGCGGAACGCCGGGGTGGCAGCCGCCTCGGCGGTGGTGGAGCGGGCCAGGTCCTCGGTCACGGTCGGGGGCTGGGCGACGGCGGGCCCGGCGGTGTCCCTGGCGGTGACGACACCGTGGACGGGCCGGGTGAGCTGTACCAGGTCGCCCGGCGGCAGCGGAGTGACGTGCCGGCGGTACAGCGACGCGCCGGCGGCCTGCGCCACCTGGGCGCCGCGCAGGAGCGCGTTGACGCCCTCCAGGTCGCCCAGCTGCGTCCAGGCGGCCTGCATCAGCGTCTCCTGGTCGCGGCGCACGACCTGGCCGCCGAGGCCGGCGGCGATCCGGTCGCCCGGCCGCAGGTTCAGCTGGCTGAACCAGTCGTCCGCTGTACCGGCCGGCACCCGCCTGCGGCCGGCGTGCACGCCGCCGTACAGCGGCGGCCCGACGACCGGGACCGCACCGGGCGCCGGCTCGCGGTCGGCGCGGTCGGCGGCCTCGTTCAGCCTGGCCCGCAGCTCCTCGGTGACCCGCGCCGACCAGCCGGGTGGCGCGGCGTCCGGTGGCCAGGGCGCCACCAGCGGCCCCGCGACCAGCTGCACCCGGCCGGTGTCGATGGCGGCGCCGGGCCACGGCGCGGACATGTCGACCCGGCGGTCCAGCGGCCAGGTGGCCGGGCGGGGCACGAGCCGGGCGGCCAGCGCCTCGAAGTCGCCCTCCAGGCCGGTCGCGAACGACCACGAGTACAGCACCGGCAGGTCGACCTGGGTGTCGGCGTCGCCGGGGCGGCGGGTCCAGGCCGGGCCGAGGGTCCAGCCCGTCTCGCCCGGCTCGCCGAGCGCGGCCCGCCGGCCGGCGTCGAACGCGGGCACGACGCAGGCCAGGTAGCCGCGGCCGGGCAGCAACCGGCGAGGGCACAGCAGCCGGGACAGGTTCGTGAGCCGGTACTCGTCGGTCAGCCGCCGGGCCACCGACGCGTCGTCGCCGCGCGGGCCGAGCACCTGCGCGTGCGCGAACGCCCACCCCTTGTCCAGCGGCTGCAGCTCCGAGCAGCGGGCCCGCACCACCGGCGGGAACCCCGGCCGGCCGGCCTGGGCCTCGTAGCACCCGTCCGCGAGGACCACGAGCGCGAGCCACGGCGCGAGCCCGATGCCACCGGCCGCGGGGGCGAACGGGGTGAACAGCCACGGCAGGTCCGGCCGGTCGAACTCGACGTGTGCCAGGTAGTTCGGGTCCACGCCGAGCGAGCCGGGCGCCGGGTAGGCGCGTACCACCTGGCGGGCGTCGAGGGCGAGCACGTCGGCCGGGCCGCGGACCGCCAGCCGCGCCCGGGC